>JAOULU010000172.1 GCA_029881855.1 Nitrosomonas sp.
CCTTTTTTTAATTTGCTGTTGGATTTGTTTTGCAGCATCTGTTGTTAATGTGATTGCCATAATTATTCAATCCATTTTCTATTCATTGTGAAATAAATGTCATTCCTAATATAAGTTATTTGTAATAAAGGTTGCAGGCATATCGGTTGCTGATAAAAATTATTGTGAGAATTGGTAATTTATTGGACAAATATTTATGCAAATTGTTCTCAGTATATAGTCATATAGAGCGTTTAAATGGATAGCCAATAGTAAAAACTTGATTTATGCAACAGTTGTTCTTCGCATATCGAAAAGAGGCACAACACCTTCTTTTTGCTCATTTTGCTGGTTATCTACAAGCTCTTTGAGTGTTACTGCTCCTAGATAATCGAAAATTAGATCATTGAGTTTGGCCCATAAATCATGTGTCATGCATTTTCCATCATTGTGGCAATTCTCTTTACCGCCACATTGTGTAGCATCAATAGGCTCATCTACTGCCAAAATAATGTCGGCGACCGATACTTGAGATATGTCTTTGGCTAGGCAATAACCACCGCCTGGTCCACGTACGCTATCAACCAGTTCTGATTGTCGCAGCTTAGCAAATAATTGTTCCAAATAAGATAACGAAATTTTCTGGCGTTGACTGATGTCGGAAAGTGTTACTGGACTGCTACTTTGTTGCATAGCTAAGTCTAGTAGCGCTGTTACCGCAAACCGCCCCTTGGTTGTTAATCGCATAAATAGCTCCTTAGAAAATTGAATGAGGTTGGTTGTTTAAGTAAGTGCATTAGAGTGAATACCCTATCTATTTGGTCAAGTATAAGATACCTGATCTTTTTAGTCAACTATATTTTCTTTTGTTGCTTTGTAGAAAAACTTTGGGAAAACTTCGTATTTAAACGGTTTGTAAGACAAAAGGGTGGGTCAGAGCTAATATTAAAGGTGCTTGAAATCAGGTGCTCTGGGGTGGAAATATTTGAATTGTTGCGTTAGATTCATAGGTAGATACAGTTAATGGGTTGATTTGGCGATACCAAACCAACCCATTTAAGAACAGCGATACAATAAAAGTCAACCTGTTGTTTCTGGTTCTTTCTTTCTAAGCAGTGTAATGACCCTGTAAACTAAAGGCATGCTGAGTAAACCAATAACCAAACCGATAAACATCATTAATGAAATCGGAGAATTGTCATTTAGGAAATCTGTGATTTGTTTAGTGATAGTATCTTTATCTGGATCGTCAGAAACTTGTGGTAGATTCTCAGCTTCATAGGTGTCTGGAAAAGCGTAAGGTGTTAACCCGGGAATACTTGGCAGGTCTTCACTGCCACTACCGACAACCAACTGTGCTTTCATGCCTTTTTCCATATGCTGGGAGATATCACAATGCACGAGATAGGTTTCATCAGAAGCGGGCACGATCAATGTTCCAGAAATGGTTCTAGGACCAGTAGACTCAAGATGAAACATGCCATTTGAATAGAGATATCTTGGTAGGCCATGCATCATAAATTGATGGCGAATATCATCTTCATTAATGAAATGCCAAGTAATCTTTGAGCAAGGTTTTACGTGCCATTCCTGTTTGTCAAAGGCAAAAATAGTGCCGGGAAATTCTTTAGCGTATTGTCTGCCAGCGCGAACAGTAATTTCAATTTCTTCTGAAATACTGTCACAACTACTCGGTAATTTATCAAAATTCTGCCCCATGATCATGCCACCTTCATGGTCCATGATATGGCCGTCATCATGATGATGATGGTCGCCATGGTGCATAGAATGATCATCTTCCGGATGGTGCATTGTATGGTCACTAGGGTCATCCATTTGATGATCGTCATCATGTAATGAATGATCATGACCACTGTGGTCACTATGGTCCATATTATGATCATCATGATGCATATGGTCACTGTGATCTACAGGTTCTTCAGCTGATACCTGACCGCTTAATGCAAATAAACAGACTGCTAAAATTAGGGTAGTAATCTTATTCATTATTAGTACTCCCTTTTGAACCTTTAAGCATAGTTGTTGTTCGTGTTACGATTTGCGATGCTTTTTTCCGTTTGATGAGCACCATGTAAATTAGAATACCCACTAGGAGTCCAGCTAAAAGATTGAAGAAGGCTGTGCGACTAGCGGGATCCATCCCGGATTGTTCGCCCGCCGTACCAAGGGTGCCCACCTCATCAAGATCTTGCCAAATAGGTAGTATTCTCGCATGAAATTCTTTTGTGAAATATTTGCTGATGTCGCTACCTTGCCCATTAGGTAAGCCAATTTCATTAAGATAATTTTTATATACAATAGCGCTTACATTGCCGCCTGGGTTCATGCCATTGTTAGTAATGCCTTTTTCTCTGTGGTCATGAAAAAGCCAAATGCCTTCACCGTAGCTATTTAAGCCGTCATTGGTGGTGTTTAAAGTCAGGTCGATACGTTGCGCCGCAGAAAGGGCGTAAACATCACGTTGGATCTGTGCAGCGGGGTTATGTTCAATCCCGTCGTAGTGGGTGATGGTTGCTTTATGTCCATGGGTATGCATAGACAGCATTTCGCTAGCAGTATTTGCTACACGAAGTTTTACTTTCTGGTCGGGTTCAACAACAATTAAAGATTCTCTTAAAGTGTATGGAAACGACAGGCCATTCAGCATATAGTAATCTTCGGTTGAATCGGTGATGTCGTATAAACGGTTCATGTCACGCGCAACCAATCGAGGATCATTGTATTTCTGAATAATCTCAGTCAGTTCTTTATCCATGGCGTGATAGTGCAAGTCATATTCATGATCGAATTCTTCTTGTATTGCTACCGATGGGTGCCTTACATGCCCGGCACCAACGTTTAAAGTTTGGAGCCAATTATTAGGCCGGTTTTCTTCGATAATAATCATGCCGACTAGACCCATGGCCAAATGGGTATGTGTCTGAACATGGCAGTGATAAAGCATGGTGCCGGTTTGACGTGGCTGAAACTCATAGATACGTTTCTCACCAGGCATCAAGAAAATTTCATTGGTTTGTGGTACCCCGTCACCGCCATCGACATGTTCGTCAGCGTGTGTATAGGGGTGATCAACACCGTGTAAGTGAATAGTATGTGGTAGGTAATGTGTGTTTTCTAGAACAATTTGTACTATATCACCTTGTTCAACTCGAATGACTGGGGAAGGTAAGCGCAGTAGTGCGTTGGCTCTTACACTCTCGAAATTTTCTGTAGACATGCCTCTTGTTTTTGGAGCAAATACCCATGCACCGGGCTGGATGCCAGGAGCAATATCAAACGTAGGGATCAATCCTTCAAAATCAGGTGATGGCCCATTCAGTTCCATGACTTCAAGTTTAATGATAATGCGATCGGGGTCACCATCGCCATCTATATCATCAGTTTTTATAATTGTATCTGCTGAAAGATTTGTTTGCATAAGCGTGCTCATGGAAATATTATTGGTTCCTTTGACAACTGCAGCAATCAATGCTGGGTTGTCTGGGTTACAACGTTCTGATGCACGGATTTTAACGCCATCAATTTCTTGTGCTTGCCGCCATGCAGCAGATATGATGGGGTCGCAAACAGGTTCAGCATTTAATGCTGCAGGGTCGACCTTCACTGTTTCCGGCAGTTTATATGATGTCTGAGCAATAACTGCTGAAGACATACTGCAGAAAGCCAATAAGGTCATAAAATAACGAATAGGCATTTTAACGCACCTTTTATTTTAGTTTATTTAACTCAAAATTGTGAGACTGATCAGTTTTTTGCTAGAAACCTATTTTTTAGTATAGATTTTTCTAAAATACGATATATTTGGCCGTTAACTGTAAGTGAGGTACTCGGAAATTAAAGTTATCTCGTATTCCACGTTTTTCAGATTAAAATAACTCGATTCTATCAGCCAAAATATTAAGCTACATTATACAGAACCCCATTGTACATTGTGGTCTTTTATTGGGATTTATAAGATGCGGTCAATAGCAAATAATTAATGAAAAATTTTTTTGGTAGTTTATACATCCTAGTTGTGAGTTTGGCACTGATATCTTGTGGCGATGATGAATCGGTATTAAATGATAATCAGTCTGGCGCAGCAATGCCCGTGAGTGTGATCGCAGTAAACCCTGTCAATATGCCAATCAGTGCAGAAACAGTTGCTCAAACTGAGGGCGCAAAAGAAATAGAAATTCGACCGCGTGTTGGTGGTGTTTTGATCAAACGCTTATATACAGAAGGTGCATTTGTTGTTGCAGGGCAGCCACTGTTTTTAATTGATCCAGAACCTTTTCAAAATGTTTTAACTGAAGTACAAGCCGAGTTTTTAGAG
>JAOULU010000173.1 GCA_029881855.1 Nitrosomonas sp.
TTGTTACGAAATATAGTTACGCTTTCCTCCTCTATAACATCTACTAAATTTAGAAACGCATTGCCAGGCGGGTCAATCCAATTGACAGACTTCGCACCTGGGTGAAAATAACCTGATGCAGGAACTGTAAAAAGTAAAATACGGTCAGGATGATAATGGCCCGTGCGCCAGTCACTACAGCGTAAATCAACTGTGCGCAATGAGCGGTCTTCATAGCTCCCTGGGTAACAGGGTGCGCCATGCAAACTACTTTGCCGCCAAATATGGGTGTCGCCATCGACAGTACTCTGTTGCGCCGCTGGATTACCACTTTCAGCCTCTACCGCGCCAGAAGGACACCGAAAATCAACTGTTACTGCAGGTAACCCTGGATGGCGTGCTGCCATTGAGGACGGTTTATCTGGGATAGCATCACCATAGCCATAAGCTGTTGCGGGTATAAGCGGTATACTAATGCGCGGAGTAATTGCAACTCGATTCCAGCCTTCTTGCACAACAACTTCAAACTGCCCAACTGCTTCGGCAATCTCTTCAATGATATGTAGCGTTCCTTTACCTTGTCGCCATCGCACTGCGTTAGCAACTTCATCACGCCTACCTTGAGCACTTGGTGAAACCAAACGAACATCGAGTAAATCAGCAAAGTAGGGAATTAACCATTCCTGACAAGCTAGGGAATCATCAATTGGGTTGTCTGGAAAAGCATCGGCTAAACGTTGCTCAAGCGTAACGTGGATCTGTGCCAATAACGTAGCGCTTGCATCAAAATAATTTTTAAGATCACCATTATCTCTAGTCCGATAAACTGACGGGGCTATCTGGTAAAGTGTTTTACCATTTATCTTTGTTTTGGATATATCTGACATTGCTATGTGCCCTATAAACTATATTCCTGTACGGTTATAATCAGCTCTGAACGTTTTTCATTCAAATAAATGACCTGGCACTCATCCAGTGATATTAGCTTGACAACCTCCCCGCTGCCTTTTACAACTCGCCTAGGTATTATTTCCACACCATTTTCATCATAGAATCCATTGTTGTTTATCATACAATCAGAGTTCTCGACACCTTCAACACGCTCTATTATTTCTATGACCTGGCTACGATAGAGCGGCTCTCCAAGTTTCATTTGTTCAAGTGAGAAGGTATCAATAAGTGTTTGCCGAACATTCTCTGCAACCAAATCAGCATCAAACTCATCTGTTTTGGTACGAATAATAATATTGAGATCTAGAATCACAGATTGGTATCTTGAGATGCTAATTTGAACACCAGGTAGTGCATGCTGACTGAGTGTGTCTTGCAGGCTATCCGCTAGCAAACCTAATTCTCCCCCACCTGCAGGAACAACAACAATTTCAATCATGTCTGATCGACCCAAACCAGGAGGTAACAAGCGAATAGCGCGTGCCTGCCAGACACTGCTATTAGCTTGAGCCAAATGTGTGAAATCAACAAGCGATACAGCGCGTTGCAAGGTTAATAATGAGGCTGGTGCATTTTCACGCAGTGACGCCACATCCTCCATTTCATTGCCACCACTCGCTGCAATAGGCTGCACTATAGAATCAACAAGTGCATGTGGTTTGACTATTTTCTCAAGGCTATAAGCGGACAAATTGGCAGCTAATCCAATCCCAACACGATATTCAATTCGAACATTATTGCTACCTGTGGTAAGACGCCTGCCATGACGCCCATCGCCAAAAGAAATGTTTAACGTGCCATCTTCTTGTGTTCTTACCACATAATGTGAGTCTTCAGGATCTGAGTCGTTTAGGGTGGCGACTTGTTTCCAAATCCGCTGATCCACAGATACTGTTATCGCTGCACGGACCCCTGATGGAAAGCTACTGTCTGAAATAAAGCTCACATCATCAACATTAAAATCAAAACTTTGATTGGGCTGTGTCGCATCTCCTGAACCAAGAATTTTACTATTTTGTGTTTCTCCGTGACCTGCCTGAACCACATTCCCATAGATCATTGTGTGATAGCGGGTGTAATCATCAGTTGTACCCGAAGCAGTCAATTCACTACCAGGAATTGCTGGCGTAACTTTAATAAAACCGGCGTCCTCATCAATATCTTTTACCGTTACTTGGTGCGCATCACTTTGTCCCGCTACAATTAAAGTATGCCCTATCGTCAATATTTCAGGAATATTTTCCAGCGGTAAAATGCTATGACTGTCTGAACGTTTTTCAAGGTCAGTTTCGAAAACAGGCATCAAATTTACGTTATAGTCAGCAGGGTTGACATCAATTTCAAACGCACCGAAAAGAATTTCAGCAGTACTAATTGTCGTCGACAATTTTAGTTCAAACGTTTTGTCACTTTCATCTAGTTCAGTAATATAGGCAGCTTTGTTACCCTCGGCACTCTGAACAATCAACCAATCCTCGTGGGCTAATTTCCCCGAATCTCCTTCAATGATAAAACCTTGTGGATTAGTACTTAGAACAACGGCAATATCGTCTGCCAGCGGTACATAATAAACTTTAGGATAAGTATCCGCTAAGACGTAGTCAAAAAGTGTCTGATTACTATATGGATCGCGATGATGATCATTATAACCATGACTGATACTTCCTAAAGCTTCATCCCACAAAGCGCCGTGAAATCTTGCTGACTTACTATGGGAAGGTATTACAACAACATCTTGATCATCGCTCGTTGGGGTGTCAATGCGTACCGTTGCGTTTGTATAGGTAGCCAAATAAATCTTTGTGCCCTCCGCTGGCGCAGTGCGTGATAAACGGACACGCTCCCCTTCAACAGCTTCAACGTACGCTGCATGCCAAGTACCGCTTGTCTTCCAACTCACAACATCTTTGATGATTAGTCCATGTTCATATTTTAAAACAACAACATTATCCCCAGTCATTAATGGCACTTGCTTAAATGCGGGTTTTAGTAGCAATCGTACTTGATGACGCAATACAGTGTCTGGAAAAGCATCCGGTTTTTCCCAACCTTTTAGGTTCAACGTAGATTCACTGATACTATCTACCCGAACATAAACACCCATTGTGCTATTCTCAAGTGCTATTAATAATACCCCCATGGTTCCAACAGCCACCTCGTCTAACGGCGCAGATAATGGGAACTCGGCACAATAGCTTCCACCAATTTCAATATATTCAAAATTACGTTGCGACTTATTCCAATCTTTGGAATATAGAATGTTTAACTCTGGTGTGATATCAATATCTGCTAATGTCTCAAATACTGAAGCCTCACTACCATCATCTGGTTTATTTTTAAAAGCAAACCCTGTTGCTACCTCGCCTTCCTTCTCTTCCTTAGCCAATAAAGCGACAAAGGTTTCTGCCGATGCAGGTGGCGCAGGATGATAATCAAGCATCTCTACTAATCGCCGAACATTATTCCATTGTGTTGCCGTACCGATATAACCTTCATTAACATAGGCGTCCAGATGCTCTGTTAAAACATGACTGGCACGTGCAAAAGTACGCATAATCTCCCAGGCGTAATCACGACGTTCATCACGATACTGATCTAACCATCGTTTTTGTCGCTCACTTGGATTTTCGTCGGGAGATACTGGGAAAGTATCATCCAACGCCTGCCATTGGTTGTTACCGCCAGCATCTGTAAACGATTGTGCCATTGCTTGGCGCAAGCTCTCTAAATAGGTTATCGCATTACCATCTACATATCGAAAACGACTTAAACCTGAACGATTCCAACGCGTAAGATCAGTACGATCGTTAAGACGTTTCATCCGCGGCGCCCTCCATGTATTGTCAGACGCAGAATGCCGCGTTGCGGTTTCTGAGGATTATTGTCACAAACGGCTATTTCCAACCCATCCAATTTGATACGTCCAAAATCAGCCTGATTTGGATAACGTTTACCCACTCGTTTAAATCGATTGAGGCAAACTACTTTGACGCCATCCAAAGCCATAACTGCATCAATGATGTCACTGCCATAGAGGTCTTGCCCAAAACGTACGCGTCCTGCTTCAAAAAGGCCACCCAAACCATTTCCTAAGGTATCAAAAACAACTCTTCGAATCTCTGATTGAAAATAATTCTCGGCAATACGGATTGATAAGGAAATATTTATTCCAATCTGCTGCGCATCCACCAAAAATACTTCCTGTGCGGCCATCCTATAGGCATCAAGATAGGGCCGTATAATCGAGCGAGGCGTTATACTTGTACTCCAATCTGGTAGATCAATATTCGCTTGACGGTAGAATGCATCAATTTCATCCTGTAATAGCGTCAACATTTCAACACCCCCTACAGCGACATCAGTTAGCAGGTCATCGA
>JAOULU010000174.1 GCA_029881855.1 Nitrosomonas sp.
TAACAGTAATGCGGCGTTTTCAAGCGAAGTGGGGGCGGATGGTGTGCACTTGACGTCTTCTCAATTGATGACATTATCTGCTCGTCCTGATGCGGAATATGGCTGGTGTGGCGCTTCCTGCCATAATGCAGAGGAGCTTTTTGCGGCAGAGCAACTGGGTGTGGATTTTGTGGTTTTGGGCCCGGTGTTGCCGACATTGAGCCACCCTGATTCAACGCCAATGGGTTGGCGAAAATTTGCTGCATTGATTCAAGGTTATTCTTTGCCTGTTTATGCCTTGGGTGGATTACGGCAAGAAGATCTGGCTACAGCACAGGAATTGGGTGCACATGGGATTGCTGTAATGCGTGCAATTGTGTGACGGTTATGCGGATAACTTTTCGGTTTATTGTTCTTTTGGGTCTTGGTCCAGGTTTTGTTCTGTTTCTGGAATACGATAAGACTCTGTAGCCCATTGTGCCAAATCATTTGTTTTGCATCGTTCAGAACAGAATGGACGAAAAGGGTTAGTTTCCCAGACTACAATTTTGCCACAACTTGGGCAGTTGACTTTGCGTTGTTTCATAGTAAAAATAGGGACTAAAAAATATAATTATAAGTATAGTTTGGGAGTTGTAAATGTGCGTTTCATCAAAATTTTGTAGGTTAACGGGTGTATTTGCTTTAGGGCTAATTCTAGCAGGTTGTTCTGTCATTTCAGCTAAATCTGGATCACAATCTATCAAAATGTTACTGGGTGAACATAATCTTTCCCACTGTCAGTTTCTAGGTAAAGTGACAGGTTCTTCGCCTGTTAATAAAATAACTGGAGAGCATCCTTCATATACCAACAGGCTGATTAGTGCTAGAAACGATTTAAGAAATGAGGCTTTTAAATTAGGTGGCAATACCGTTCATGTTGGGCGTGTCAATAATACCGGCAGATATGAGATTCCGGGTGTTGATAAAAAAATAATTATTGATGGAAAAGCATATTTTTGTGAATAGTGTGTGCAATTAAATTATTTTTAATGGTGTAGAAGTGCGTATTTATACAGCTAACACCAGTGTGCTATTAATGCTTCTAACTGTGCAATATTGAAGGGTTTGGAAAGATAATCATTCATTCCTGCTGCGATACATTTTTCTCTGTCACTAGTCAGGGCATTTGCAGTCAATGCGACAATTACAACTTTCTGTTGTTCTCCTTCCAATTCTCGGATTTTTCGTGTTGCTTCCAGCCCGTCCATTTCCGGCATGTGCATATCCATTAGAATCAACTGGTAACTTGATTCCTGGAACGCTTCAACAGCTTGTACACCATTAATAACCATGTCAACCTCATGACCCTGTTTCTCTAGCATTGCTTTAGCTATCATTTGATTAACAGGGTTGTCTTCTGCTACCAGTATTCGCATTGAAGAAAGTGCATTGTTCTCTGTTGGCGAAGGAACTGCTAATTGTGTCTCATAGTCATTATGTAGCGTTGGTTCTGGGGCTTTGTCAGTTGTTAAATGGATAATTTCTGTTAATAAATCGGTTGACCGGAAAGGCCAGTAGAGATGGCTAAGTTTTAGATTGTGACAATGATCTGATTCATTATGATTCTCTGGCTGTGAATCGAGTAATAAAATCGAATAATTTCTTTCTGGCTTCAAACTTGACAGAAAGGCTAAGAAATTCTCGCTTTGCGACAAATTATTATCTAGAATAATTAAGTCTGTTTTGATAGATTGTTTTTCTTGATCCAGCAATAATTCTTCCGCTGCTGCTGTATTATCGACTTCCCAGACAATCATTTTCCACTGCTGACACAACTTAATGATTGCATAGCGATTAAAGTGACGACTGCTAATAATTAACACTTTCTTTTTATTGATGAGTGATGCCGACTCTGTTGGCACAGGACTTATCGGATTATCAATAAGTTTTAGGGGAATAGAGAACCAGAAAGCTGCTCCGCCACCACTTGCCTGCTCAACACCAATTTCACCTTGCATTAACTTAACCAATCGTTTACAAATCGCTAAGCCTAAACCCGTTCCACCATAACGACGTGAAGTCGAAGTATCTACCTGAGTGAAACTTTGAAACACTTTGTCTTTTTCAGTATCTGGAATACCAATGCCGGTATCAGAAACAGTGAAACGCAGTTTTTTTTCGTTGGAAACTTCATCAATAGACACTTCAACAAAAACTTCACCAGCGCGAGTGAACTTTGTGGCATTACCAACTAGATTCATCAAAATTTGTCTAAGACGTCCTATATCACCCAGGTATTGGCCTTGGATCTGTTCGGGTATATAGTATCCCAGCGCCAAATTCTTCTTACTGCTTTCGTGGGTATAGCTTTCTACCACTGTCTCAACCAACGCACTAAGTTCAAAAGGTGCTTGATCCAGCTCCATTTTTCCTTCTTCTAGCTTGGAAAAGTCAAGTATCTCATTGATAATACGCATCATTTGCTCGCCAGAAATCCGTATGTTCTCAGCGTATTGCCGGCCTTCTTTATCTAGCTTGGTTCCTAGAAGTAAGCCGGTCATGCCGATAACACCGTTCATTGGCGTACGTATCTCATGACTCATAATAGCCAGAAACTCGGATTTTGCTTTATTAGCTGCCTCAGCTTGGTTTTTAGATGCGATCAAATGTCTCTGTTTTTCTAAAACAAGATCCTTCTTCATGCGCTCAATTTCTTTGCGCTCTGTGATATCGACAAATGTGGTTATTGTTCCTGTTATTTTATTACTTTCATCCTCTATAATTGGACTAGTCCAGTATTCAACCGAAAGATAGGTTCCATCGGGCCTCCAAAACACCTCATCATCTATATGTACACTCTGGCGTAACTTATAGGCTTGATGACTCTTGCATTCAGAGGCCAAATAGGGACTTCCATCAGCATGGGAGTGGTGAATCAGGGAGTGAAGATGCTTGCCTAATACTTCATGAGTATTTTGAAAGCCAAGAATTCTAAGAAACGCAGGGTTAACGAAGGTGCATATACCTTTAGAATCTAAGCCAAAAGCGCCTTCCAACATCGAGTCAAGTAAACGCTGTAAGTTCTCGCGGGATTCACTAAGTGCTTCTTGCGTACGTACGCGCACCGTGACGTCATTGCAAGAAAAAACACGACTCAATGTGGCCTGTTCTGGGTTGGATCTCAACTCAAATAACTTTCCGTTATTTAGCTTAATAGTGGTGGTATCTTCGCCTTTTCCCGGGGTGTTGATGAGATCGCGCAATAATTCAGGGTTTTTTACTGAATTAAATAGGTGGTCCAATACCATCTGATCATTATTGGAAGACAAAATACTGGTTGGTATATTCCACATCTGAGAAAAACGGTGATTCATACCTTCGATATTACCAGTTCCAGAAATAGCAAGAATACCGTCAGCGGTAGATTCCAATGTTGATTTCAAGCGTGCCGATATTAATGCTAATTTATCTTCAGTGTGTAAGCGAGTAGTAATGTCGCTTGCTGAGATCAGTATATAGCTTTTTTTACCAACAATACTCTTGGATACGGTTTTCTCGATAGGTATACAAGAACCGTCAGATCGGCGGAATTCACTTTCTGCGGTATCGATTTCTTGTATATTGCCGTTGGTAACTTCTTGCCAATAAAACATTCCTGTGAGACCAGATTCTATGGTCCCAATGTCCATGCCAATTAGTTTTTTCTTTGGATAATCGAGCAGATTGCAAGCTTTTATGTTCGCTGCCACAATAGATTGCGTGGAAGCTTCAACAGCGAGAAGCATCATACTGCAATGATCTGCTAGCAGCTCAGCTAGAATAGGTTCTAAGGGTTTTGCGGTTGCCATAGAAAACTAGCCTTTGGTGGCATCAAAATAGTAAGTAACACGCTTCTTCGGACTTAAATAGGAGAATACTTCTGGTGCCAGTAAAGCAGGCCGGATGGCCTTGCTAATATTGACATCCGGGAGTGTTTCTAAATCAAGCAAGATAGCCCCTTCTTTTGGTATTTCAGAGTCATAGACCATTAGGGTGGGATTTAGTGCTTTACCCGAGGAAACTGAAACCACGATACCTATGGCGCCATTGGAGAGGGCAACGATACTACCGGGTGGATAAATGCCCATGTATTTGATAAAGACTTGTAATGTCTTTGTATTTAGTTTGTCGCGATATTGTGTAAATAATTTGGAAAGTGCTTCATGTGGTGTGAGTGCATTGATAGGATTTATTGGATTGCACAAGTTGTCGTATAGATTGATGATGGTTACCAGTTGTGCCAACGGACTGATTTCATCTTCCTTGAG
>JAOULU010000175.1 GCA_029881855.1 Nitrosomonas sp.
ATTGTCTTAACCCTATGAAACTATAAGAGACATCAAGTGATAACTCAGTTAGATAAATGATAAGATGGGATGCTCTAAATAAAGCTTGTTTTGTTGATAACACTTTTGAACCGTACGGAGGCTAAAATGCGCTTGCTATTATTTACAACCTGTTTAACTGTTTTTGTATCATTGGGCTTGTTAACAGGTTGTTCCGTTTCATATTCATTCGGAAAATCATCAGATGCTATTTCTGCCAGTTTAGACTCTATCTCTGCCAGTTCAGGTTCTATTTCTGATTCTTCCAGTAAGGATGATAAGGCAGCAAAAGTGGCGGCAAAAATGTTTATTGAAGATGTGGCTGCGGCTACAGTAAATTTCATATCTAATCAGGACAATAGTGAACTGTTTCAGCAAGCTATTTCTAGTATTGCGAAGAATCATGGTATCGTAGATTGGGAGCAGGAGCGAATAACGTATATAGCCATGGGTAGGGGGCTGAAACAAGCGGGCGTTGACGAGCAGACCATTTCTAATTTTCCGTATTTTCGTATTGTTGCCAATAGTAGTTTTTATTCTTATGTATTAGCCGGGTATCATCAATCTTCATAAATCCAATTTATTTTGGTGCATTTTGTCTATCTATTACTGCTTTGCTCAGCTTATCTTTTCTGGGCAGACAAGATTGAGGCAGCCGAGCCCCCTGAATTTATAGAATACACACAAAAGGCAGAATCTGTAGAGCATCTAAAAACACCAACACTAGATTTTATTTATGTCAATGCAAATATCGGTGAAGCTGCAGGGGGTCATACAGCAATACGGTTAGGTTCAACCCTATTTCATTTTCAGTTTTTCCCGGACGGCAAGTTTCTTCTGGAACGTGATTCTTGGCAGCATTTTCGCTATATATATAATGAACTTCGCAATCGTACTATTTTTATCAGTCGTGTTTCACTGACACAGCATGCTTATACTCAACTACGCAACCATTTCACTCGTTTATTGATAACCCAACAGCAAGTTCTAAATCATTTACATTCTATTGAGAATGAGCGGGATTTATTGATGCGGTTGAGTAGTGGAGACAAGCAGCTACCACTTGAGATTGTTGGTTTGTTTGATTATGCAAGCGCTGAAGATGAGAGTACAAAGAGCCTCAGTCAGATTGTCCATAAAGTACTGGGTGAAGATTTTCTGACGCATAAGCGTAATCTGATAGAGACTCAGCTTGCAAAGCAGATGCTAGAGCTAGGCCAGCTGACTACTGGATCGAGTTGGCCTGCAAGATTCCGTGCGTTGCTTCTTGAGCGTGAGTTCTACAAAATACTTGAAACAGGTATGTCATTGGCATCAGACAGTATTTTAAGTACTTCAATTGGGATTCCAGGGCTGACATTGGCACAACAAAAGACGCTACTAAAATATCGTGAACAACTGGTAGCTTCAGTTATTGGGTTGATGCAATCTCAGCGCCCAGACCGAGCAAGAGCTTTGCTATTACAGACAGCAAGGTATCTGGTGGTTGATAAATCACTGCAAACCAATATGCTATTAACATTGGATCCATTCTCGTCTCGGGCAGGTGTGGCAATGATTGCAGAAGAGGCTGAGCTAGAAGGACTGCATGCGCAATTCCAATACAATGCTACACAGGCACAAAAAGATTTTTTTAAGACAACAGAAAATATAAGTATCACTTACACTATTCTGGAGTCTACGTTGGGCCGCTTATTTGAACTTGAAGATGCGTTGCGTAAAGGTGGCCTAGTACGGGTGGAGCCAGGATCTCTTTTGCCGGCCCGTAATGGTATGGTGACTTTGGACTATCTATATAAACAGGATGATTTGTTTGCGATCTTGGCAGAAAATCAAGAAACACTTTTTATGTTAAAAAAACATATAGATGAGAAATATGCCTATGATCTGATCAATCAGAATTGTGTTACTGATTTATTGCGATCATTGAATTCGGCATTTGAGAATAAGCTTGTTGGCGAGGAAGCATTGGGTGGGTGGTTGGAACCAAATCAAGGATTGGTTTTTATTCCCAATCAGTTTTATACGCAGATAGCAAAACATTTCCCTGTTCAGGAGGAAGAAATATTTCCTTCACGTCGTTTGCGACATTTGCAAGCGTTGTATACGCATGGTAATGCGTTACAGCTTTGGTTACGTGAGTCAAATGTTCTTAGTACAACGTTGTATACACATCGGACAGAAGATACACATTTCTTGTTTTTTACCGATGATAATTTGTATCTTAGGCCTGTTCTAGGTGCAGCCAATATCTTATGGGGGGCGGTAAATAGTGTGGCTGGCGTATTTAGTTTGCCTGTAGATGGCGGGACACGATTACACCAGGGGCTGAGAGGTATGTTT
This sequence comes from Nitrosomonas sp., assembly GCA_029881855.1. Classification (GTDB taxonomy): domain Bacteria; phylum Pseudomonadota; class Gammaproteobacteria; order Burkholderiales; family Nitrosomonadaceae; genus Nitrosomonas. The sequence goes on from JAOULU010000175.1 coordinate 2,362, forward strand.
TATAGCTTGCCAGAGCTGATGTTTGGAAACATCCGTAAAGGTACTTATGGTTTTGCTGAAACAACAACAGTTGGGCCATAAATGTTATGACTTGAGTATAATGGTTCAATAATGACAGAAATATATTTTTATTCAGGAGCTGATAATAAGCTGGAAACGGTTTGCCGACTTTGTGCCAAAACGGTTCATCAAGGTGTCAAGGTGCTGATTTACTCACTTGATTCGGTAATGATTAAGCAGCTTGACCAGCTATTGTGGACATATTCCCCAACTAGTTTTATTCCACATTGTTATATTAACGACAGTGTTGATCTAATCGGTGTAACGCCGATTATACTGGGCGATAGAATAGATCAGACAGTACATTATGACGTATTGCTTAATTTGCATGATACATGCCCTCCTTATTTTAATCAATTCAAGCGCTTAATTGAGATTGCAGGGGTTGAGCATGAAGATAAACTGTTGGCGCGTAAAAGATATCGTCTTTATCAAGAAGAAGGTTTTAAAATTCATCATTTTAAGCTTGATAACAAGGAGTACTCGTGATGAAAAAGAATGTGGAGTCTTCAGTACCGTTACGGCAGGGTACAATAAATTCTGATGAGGAAATTCAGGAGAAACTTGATTTGTTACTTACTAAGTACCAGAGTCAGAATAAGAATAAGATAGCTGGTCATAAAAGTAATAGTGCATTATCTCTTGCCACAATTTCCGAGACTGACGTGGACATAAAATTAGAAGAAATAGTTGATAATGAAATACCAGTACTGACCGAAGTCGTAATATTGCGTTCATCGCCACTACGATCTGTTTTGGATGACGTATTGGACGAAACTCAAATAGATATGAATGCAAGAGATAGGGAAAAATTAGCGCGTGCTTTAGATAAACGATTTAAGCACAAAGATATTGGTCAAATATAAGCGCTGTTTTTGCAAACTAATTGGTTTCTTACAGGTTGTTTTTATCAAGGTTTTTGGCTATTCATGGCTGATGCTTTTCTAAATAATGACAATATTTTAGTAATAACCTTGAATGTGTGAATTATAAATATTTATGAAATTATTTTTAATTGTTTGTCTAGTTATTTTTTTCTTCTCAGGAACTGTCGTAGCGGAACAATCTGATCGCGATCAGCCTGTACATCTAGAAGCTGATCGTGCCACCGTAGAAGATATCAATCGGACAAGTAACAATAGGGTTAGCGTATTTACTGGGAACGTAATTTTAACGCAAGGCACATTACGAATTAGTGCGGATAAGGTCATCATGAAAGAAGATGATGATGGTTTTAGATACGCGACAGCGACGGGAAACTTAGTAAGTTTTCGTCAAAAACGAGATGGAATGGATGAGTACATTGAAGGGTGGAGTAGACGGGTTGAGTATGATACAAAAAATGAAAAAATTGAATTATTTAGAAAGGCTAGGTTGAAACGTGGTTTGGATGAAGTGCAAGGAGATTATATTTCGTATGATATGAATAGTGAGTATTTTCAAGTGATTGGCAGTAATGAGAGAGGTGTTGAAACTGGCCCGGATAATCGTGTTCGGGTTGTTATACAGCCAAAAAACAATGCCAATAGAGATGATTAAATCATCTCTTGTTTATAACTATTATAATGAATCGTATAATTTTGGCGTATGAGTGAACTGAAGGCTGATAATTTAAAGAAACGTTATAAAGCACGTACAGTTGTACATGATGTTTCTTTTTCTCTGACCAGTGGAGAGGTCATTGGGTTGCTGGGTCCAAACGGCGCAGGTAAAACAACCTGTTTCTATATGGTGGTTGGCTTGGTGCAATCGGATGGAGGTGGGATCTATCTGGACGGACAGGACCTTAGTCAAATGCCAATTCATCATCGCGCGCACCTTGGTTTAAGCTATTTACCGCAGGAA
>JAOULU010000176.1 GCA_029881855.1 Nitrosomonas sp.
AAACTTTGGTGTAAATAGTCTTACGCAGGATGGTTATTCATCAGGACGAATAGCGTCATTTGGAGTGAGTGGTGATGGAGTGATTCTTGGAAATTACACGAATGGTGAAACAAGAACACTTGGTCAAGTTATCTTGGCAAGTTTCGCTAACCCGCAGGGCTTGGCGCCATTAGGGGACAATCTGTTTGCTGAAACACCGCAGTCAGGGCAACCACTTGTAGGTGCACCACAAACGGGCACACTTGGTTCAATTCAGGAATCAGCGGTTGAAGACTCAAATGTTGATTTGACTACCGAGCTTGTGAAAATGATTACAGCACAACGTACCTATCAGGCAAATGCAAAAACAATTGAGACACAAGATGCGATTCTACAAACATTAGTTAATCTTTAATAGTTAAGACACTTTAATATATGAGTGAAATATGGATCGTTTAATTTACACATCATTGAGTGGCGCGAAACATACGCTAAATCAGCAAGCGACTGTTTCGCATAATTTAGCCAATGCAGCAACCACTGGTTACCGTGCTGAGACCAATGCTTTTAGAGCGGTTCCGGTATTTGGAGATGGTTTGCCTACACGCGCTTTTGTAGTGGATTCTACGACGGGCGCGGATTTTACACCTGGCCCAATAGAACAAACTGGTCGTAGTCTGGATGTGGCGATACGTGGTTCTGGGTGGATTGCAGTGCAACTACCAAATGGTGAGGAGGCTTATACACGTCATGGTAATTTCCAGGTTAGTCCTAATGGCATTTTGCAAACACACAATGGCGCTAATGTACTGGGTGATGAAGGTAATATCGCACTGCCAATTGATAATCGAATCACCATAGCAGGGGATGGAACAGTCTCTGCGGTTCCTATTACACCAATGCCTAATGCAGTGGTGATCGTTGGACGCATTAAATTGGTTGATCCTCCTGAAGAAGACTTGATAAAAGGAAGTGATGGCTTTTTCCGCCTAAAAAATGGTGGTGAAGCGATTGTGGATGCAAATGTCAAACTTGTTGATGGTGCATTAGAAGGCAGCAATGTCAATTTGGTTCATGAGATGGTTAGTATGATTATGCTCGCGCGTCAGTTTGATATGCAAATGAAGATCCTTGAAAGCGCAGAACAGAATGCTCGACAGGCCAGTGAAATAATGGTTGTCAGAGTATAAGCACATACCCATTTTAATTAATAATTAAATAATTGAATTTACGGAGTTAATGATGACTCGCTCTTTATGGATTTCAAAAACAGGTCTAGATGCCCAACAGACCAAAATGGATGTGATTGCCAATAATCTGGCAAATGTTAGTACCAATGGGTTTAAACGCGCGCGTGCTGTGTTTGAAGATTTACTTTATCAAACCATTCGCCAGCCTGGCGCACAATCATCGCAACTTACACAGTTACCTTCAGGGTTGCAAATGGGTACCGGTGTAAAGCCTGTTACGACACAGAGTATTTTTGCTCAGGGTAATTTACAGCAAACTGAAAATCCAAAGGATGTCGCAATACAGGGTGCAGGCTTCTTTCAAGTTCTATTGCCTGATGGTACAACCGCTTACACTCGTGATGGGGCATTTCAATCTGATCTGAATGGTCAGATGGTTACTTCCAGTGGATTCACTATACAACCAGCTATTACCATTCCGCCTAATACATTAACCATTACCGTTGGGCGTGATGGCACTGTATCAGCGTCTGTTCCTGGTGGTGTAGCGACGATTCAAGTAGGCAACATTCAATTAGCCAATTTTATTAATCCTGCTGGATTACAGAAGATTGGCGAGAATCTTTATCTTGAAACGGCATCAAGTGGTACACCAAATCAGAATACACCGGGTACCAATGGTTTGGGCATACTTAATCAAGGTTTTGTCGAAACTTCGAATGTTAATGTGGTGGAAGAGCTGGTCAATATGATCCAGACCCAACGTGCTTATGAAATTAACTCTAAGTCTATCGAGACATCAGACCAAATGCTGCAAAGATTAGCGCAATTATAATATTACTAAAGGCTAAGGTGATGTAATGGGAATCAGATTGCAACGACAAGATTTACGCTTAAGTTTATATCTATTGATACTAATTGCTTTAGTGTCAGGTTGTGAAATTACACCTTCGACAAAAATACATCAGCCCACAAGTACTAGGCCAGTAACACAAGTTTTACCAGTACAGCCAAGTGGTGGTATTTTTCAAACAATTAGTGCTGCGCCAACAAATCGCTACACCCCATTATTTGAGGATCGGCGTGCACGCGGGTTAGGTGACACCATTATTGTTACCCTTAATGAAAGAACAAATGCGAGCAAGAGTTCCGGCAGTAATGTAGACCGTTCTGGCAGTCTGGATTTTTCAGTCCCAACTATAGCCGGTATGCCACTAGGACTAGGAAGTTTATTGCGCGACGTGGCTATAGAAGCTGAGTCAAACAATAATTTTGATGGAAGTGGTGCAAGTACAAGTAATAACGACTTTACAGGCACTATAACAGTAACAGTCATTGAGGTCTTACCGAATGGAAATTTATTAGTAAGTGGTGAAAAACTCATTGGAATTAATCAGGGGCAAGAGTTTATTCGACTCTCTGGAATCATAAATCCAATCAATATCATGGGTAATACCGTTTCGTCAGTACAAGTAGCAGATGCACGTATTGAATATCGTGCCAATGGATATATAGATGAGGCCCAGACAATAGGATTGCTCTCACGTTTCTTCCTTAATTTTTCACTATTTTAATGATGGGAATTTAATATCACTTTATTAATGACGACTATTAACAATGCATAAAACTAAAACATTACGGAAATTGATTACAAGTGCATTATTGGCCTGTGGCTTGATCATATCAGGGTTTAGTGCAGCCGAGCGTATTAGCGATCTTGCGAGTATCCAGGGTGTTCGTAGCAACCAATTAATAGGTTATGGCTTAGTTGTTGGGCTTGATGGCAGTGGTGACCTTACGACACAAACGCCATTTACTGTGCAAAGTATCATTAATATGATGGGACAGTTGGGTATCAATTTACCACCGGGCACTAATCTTCAATTACGAAATGTAGCAGCAGTTATGGTGACAGCAACATTACCGTCTTTTGCAAAACCAGGCCAGCATATCGATGTTACTGTGTCATCGATGGGTAATGCAAAGAGTCTGCGGGGTGGAACACTTTTAATGACTCCTCTAAAAGGTGTAGATAACCAGGTTTATGCCATGGCACAAGGAAACATCCTTGTTGGTGGTGCAGGTGCAGGGGCAGCAGGTAGTAGTGTTCAAATTAACCATCTGAGTGCAGGTCGAATCAGTGGTGGTGGAATTGTTGAGCGCTCAGTTGACACAACACTTGGTCAAGGTGAATTTATTAACCTTGAGTTAAACACAACCAATTTTGCAACGGTTATGCGTATTGTTTATGCAATTAATACTTTCTCACCAGGTACCGCATCTGCAATTGATGGCCGATTAATTCAAGTAAGAGCACCTTCAGATACGAACAAACGAGTGATGTTTATTTCACAAATACAAAATATAGATGTTACGCCAGCTAGAGCGGCGGCAAAAGTGATTGTTAATGCACGCACAGGATCAGTTGTCATGAATCAGGCCGTAACACTTGAGGCCAGTGCTGTGGCTCATGGGAACCTATCTATCATCATTAATAACGAACCTATTATTAGTCAGCCTGGACCATTCGCTGGACGCGGGGCAACAGTAGTGGCGCAACGTGCTCAAGTTGAGATACGTACAGATGAAGGTAATCTAATGCGTGTGCCTGGCGGTGCTGATTTAAGAGAAGTTGTCAACGCATTAACTGCAATTGGCGCAACGACACAAGATCTGCTGTCCATTTTACAAGCATTAAAGGCAGCTGGATCGTTACGTGCTGAATTAGAAATTATCTAACGGAAAAAGCCATGATTAACGCATATGATATATCAAGTAAGCTTGCTATTGATAGCAGAAGTGTCGATGATATTCGTTTATTATCAAAGAATAATCCAGATAAAGCTTTGTTAGAAGCAGCTAAGCAATTTGAAGCGTTATTTTTAAATATGCTACTTAAAAGTATGCGTGAGGCTACTCCCAAAGATGGGTTGATGGACAGCCAGCAAACACAGTTCTACACGCAAATGTATGACCAACAATTAGCGCAAACTCTATCAGAGAAAGGTATAGGTCTTGCCGATATGATGGTGCAGCAATTAATGCAGACAGTTAGT
>JAOULU010000177.1 GCA_029881855.1 Nitrosomonas sp.
GGCATTGGCTGCCACTGACATCACATTAAAACACATTGCATTACTCGATAAAGAAACAACTGAGGCAATGCAATGGCTTAATGAAAACAAAAAAAGGCCACAAATTCATTTTGTACAGACTGTTGAGGAATCTATGCGACTGAATCATAAAAAAGGTGGTGCTATTATTATTTCTGCAAGTGGCATGTGTGATGCAGGACGCATCAAACACCACCTAAAATACAACCTTAACAGAGCGGAATGCAGCATACTCATCACAGGTTTCCAGGCAGCAGGCACCCTGGGAAGACGTTTAGTCGATGGAGCCAAACATGTCAAAATATTTGGTGAGGACACCGCTGTACGAGCTAAGATTTACACCATTGGCGGTCTTTCTGCACATGCTGATCAGACGGGTTTAATCAACTGGTTAGGGCGGTATCAGTCTGCACCAAAACATGTTTTTATCGTGCATGGTGAACACAGCAACGCATTATCTCTGGCGAGCGCTATCAAAGAACAATTACATTGGCATGTAACTATCCCTGAACGATTCTCAGTCGCCGTTCTTTAAGTCTACACAGTCAACAACCTAACCGACTTTTTTGTACGCTAAAAATTAGCAATTAATGACGCTCGAATAGCAATCGGCGAACCTGGTGACAAGTTATTATTGTTATGAACCGCAGCAATATAATTCGTATCAAAAAGATTCTCAATATTTATTTGAGCGCGCACATGCTTACTGAGTTGACCAAAGAAAGCGGCGTCTACACGTGTAAAATCATTCACCCTAACGGTATTATCTGTTGACGCAAACATGCTGCCACGATGAATGACACCAAATGCCGCACCCCAACCAGGAATAAAGTCATAGCGACTCCACATCGAGAAAGTATTCTTAGGAAGCTCGGCCAATACCGCACCTTTTTTTGCAGAAGAAGATAATGACTGCAGTATTTCTCCTTCCTGGTAGGCATAACCACCCATAATACTCCATGCATGCGTCAATTGCCCCACAATACTGACCTCAATCCCTTCTGTACGCTGCCCCTTAGACAAAAAAGTCAGTGCGGCATTATTGGGGTCTGGCGTGATTACATTAGTACGGTCTAAACGATAAACAGCACCCGTTAACGCTAAATCAGGACGAATATCCCACTTAGCACCCACTTCATAATTGGTGAATTTCTCAGGTGCAAGTGCTGCCTCATCTACTTTTAAACTATTTAGCTGCTCACCAGCACGTGGCGCAAAAGCACGGCTGAAACTGGCATAGAACGAAATAGGTTCAAAGGGTTTATAAACAAGCCCAAATCTTGGTGAGAGCATACCATCATTTGTCTTTATATTGGTTCCCGCACCTTGCCTATTACGAAAATCCACTTTAAACGAATCATAGCGCACACCAACAATCGCTTGCAGTTGTGGCAATAATTCAATTTGGTCCTGTATGTATAAGGAAGTAACATCGACAATACTGCGTCTATTTCTGGTTTGGTTAAACCAAATAGGCGCATTCGTTACCGAGTTAAGTAACGACACATTCAGTTTATCTTGGGTCAGGCCTGCATCAAAGTACCCCTGATTCCGGTTATTGTCAGTAGTTTGGCGACCAACCTCAACCCCCGCCATCAAGGTATGTTTAATAGGGCCTGTATCCAGCTTCAATAAAAAATCGGTCTGGTTAAAAACATTCTCCCGGCTGGTCGAATCATTGTAAGCACTCAGAGCTAAGGTGGAACCATTAAACGCACCGTTAGCATAAACGTTGCCATAGAATTTATCGTAATCCGCATAATTTGTGCGATTTCTGACAGTTAAACCAAAATCGAATTTATGCTCAATTAATGCGTTAAACGACAAAACATCCACATCGGAATTACTGCGTCTCGGGTCACCAAAAAATTTAGAACTACGCACGTTAATGGGGCGTCCCATAAACGATGGGATACCGCGATCTGCGGTACGCCTATCATGAAAGCGTTCCATATTCAAAATCATCGTGGTTTGATCACTTGGTTTGAAAGTGATTGTAGGTGCAATACCTAGGCGCCTAGAATTTACACCATTACGAAAACTCCCTGCATCTTCATACATCGCATTTAAACGAAATGCCATTTTGTCATTGATGCCTTGATTCATATCAGCGGTCATTCTTTTTCTATTAAAAGAACCACCCTGGAACGAGAACGATCGAATAGGGTCCCAATTAGCCTGCTTCGTTACACGGTTAATCACACCACCTGAACCACCACGACCAAAGATCATACCATTAGTGCCTTTCAACACCTCAATACGCTCGATATTATAAAGGTCACGAAATATCTGCGTGTCATCTCTGACCCCATCAACAAAAAAATCTGCGGTTGTACGATTACCACGAAAAACCAATGCATCACGATTACCCTCACCTTGTGAGACACCAAGACCTGGTATATAACGCACAGCATCCCCCATGCTCTGTATGGCCTGGTCTTGAATTAGATCCTGGGAAACAACGGCAATCGATTGAGGTACATCACGTATTAAAGTATCCGTCTTCGTTGCAGTGGTCGAACTCGCAATCGCATAGCCACCAACCGCACTGGCATCAACCTGGACAGTAGGCAGCATCATTACATCATTTGTTGCCGCTCGGATAGCAAACTGGCCATTATCTGTTAGCACTACCTGAAGCCCGCTGCCCATTAGCAAAAAGCTTAATCCAGATTGCACTTCAAAATTACCGGCTAGACCTTGTGTTTTGTGTCCCTTAACGACAGCCGGTTCAAAAATAATGTTAACCCCAGCCTGACGTGAAAATTGTGTTAGAGCATCACTTAATGAACCTGCCGGAATATTAAAATTTTGCTTGATTTTAGGTATGGCGTTCTGGGGTTCAGCAAACACAACATTTGAAAATGTTAGCAAAGACAATACAAAACAAATAAACAAACATTGTATGTGTACCAGTAATACATTTTTTCGTTGACTTTGTTTATGCAAATAAGAATCATTACCGTTAATCAATCTATTAAGCGCTGTTAATAATACGCGCATTATTTCTTCTCCTGCTATATATGTTTGTATCGAATTACAAAGGGGGCGAATGTGCTTGATTGAATCGGTGAACTGAATGGCTTAATATGCCGGATGGGTATACGCGACGATCAAAGAATGATCAGTTAACCTTAAATACTATCTCCTCAAGCAGTTTGATATAAATGTGGCGTAGGTGATGGCGGCTCTTGTGTTTTCTTTGTAAGCGTTTGATCCAACACTTGTTTAGCGTGACAAGCACAAATTCCGCATTGCTCTGTAACACCCAAGCAAGCTTTTAAATCACGCATCCGGTCAGCACCTTGATGAACGGCATCACGAATTGCACTATCAGTTATTCCTTTGCAGATACAGATATACATATTGAATGTTTAAAAAATTATAAATAATATTGCTAATGAGAATGATTCGTAATTATATTCAATTTTAAAAAGAATGCAAGTAATGTTTTGAAATATTCAATTTTTAAGCCGTGTTATTTATTTTAGAATCTTTGCTAGGACGCAAGAACGACTAGAATGATAAGAAGAAATCCGTAGGAATTTGTGCCAGGCCTTATTAGCGCTTTTATGATACTTAGACTTCGAAAGCCAGGAAAACTATTGCTAACTCATACTCTTAATTTGTTTCAAAGAATTACTAGGTTAGATGGTATCTCTTGCTTGGATAAGTACGGTTGCCAAGTTCATAATTCTGGTTTGAATTGCCATGGGTGGCAAACCAAGTATCAATCGCCACCCATGGCATTCATCTCTCGTCTAAGATAGCGATAATACCTATCTACAACCTCACTAGCGCCCCAGTATTTTTTTAATGCATCATAATCTACAAGCATTGCAGGGACTAGATTGAACAACCATCCCGAAGGGGAACAACGCTTCCCTCTCCTATGATCTAAGAGTTCACGTAAAATCTGGTATTTCAAAGACGGTATCAATATTGCCCGTTAAAGGTTGAAATGTTTTATCTGGATGAAACAGTAATTGATTGACTACCCTTTTCTGAATAACTCTGAGTTGCTTAACTTGATGACTCTAGTCGCTGCCTCTTGCATTTTTCATTGTGTAGCAGCTTCCGACCGATTTGTATTTCCCCTTCTTTTGTCCACATAAGTATTCATATTTTGCACTGCACAGGTTTTATGAAATATATGTAATCCTATGATCACAGATAGCCACATACCTACACAC
>JAOULU010000178.1 GCA_029881855.1 Nitrosomonas sp.
TCCAGACATACACGTAATGTTAAAACTGTGCGACGCTAATGATGAAGAGCATGGTTTGTTTCCAAATGTGCACCTTTCTAGGTAACATTTTCGTCTGACAATTTTTTCGACAAATGGATTGGTATGGCTTCTTTTTTCTTCCTGACATTAATGTTCAACATCTCAACGGCAACCGAAAATGCCATCGCAAAATAGATGTATCCCTTAGGTATATGGACGTCGAATCCTCCTGCAATCAAAGTGAATCCGATCAATATCAAAAAGGATAATGCAAGCATCTTTATAGTCGGGTTTCTATCAACAAACTCTCCAATTGTCTTTGCCGAGAAAAGCATAACAGCAACTGCAACTATTATGGCTATTACCATTATTGACAGATTTTCAACAAGACCAACTGCGGTAATAACTGAGTCAAGTGAGAATACAATGTCCAGAACAGCAATTTGCACCAGAACTGAATAGAAGCCAGCCGCCACGGGCGCCGCTTCTGCTTCCTGTACTATTTCCAGACTGTTATGTATTTCATGAGTAGATTTACCCAGCAAAAACAGACCGCCAACTATCAATATAATGTCTCGCCCGGATATCTCGATTTCAAAGACAGAAAACCATGGCTCCACCAAACCCATCACCCATACAAGACTAAACAGAAGCGCAAGTCGGCTAAGCATTGCCAAACCCAGGCCTAATTGCCGCGCCACGTTTCTCTGGTGTGCAGGCAACCTGCCAACCAGAATCGATATAAATATGATGTTATCAATACCCAATACGACTTCCAGGGCAATGAGTGTTCCTAAAGCAATCCATGCCTCTGGATTTGTTAACCATTCAAACATAGACAAGCCCCATCGTTGCCTGACAACCAGGATAGCCGGCGCAGCCCGGCTGCGTCCGGCGCACGTTGCTTACGCGCGGATTTTTATTTTCTTGTTATATGGCGCACGTGCAAACCAATGCTACTTCTCCTCAACAGGAATTGCATCCAGAGGGGCGACAAACCCTATATAAAGAATACAGTCATCTCCTTTCTTGCAATAAGCCTTGTGAGGAAGTTTTTCCGGGCCATAGGCGAAATCACCTGTTTTTATGGTAGCCGTTTCATGATTGTCATACGTGACCACGAGCTCGCCCGAGACCAGAACCATGCGTTCCTGGGACGTATGCGTGTGATACGGAATACTGAAATCACCCGGGACCTTGAAGAAAATATCAACATTGTCTTTTGCGGGGTCGCCTTGTAATACCGCAATCTCGCACCCCTCTGGTATAAAGGCAGGGCATGCACCCCATTGCAGTGATTCGTCTTCAGCCGAAATGACCAGCGCCTGGTCCGAGGCAGACGCGTTTATGGATGTTGCCAGCAGAATAATAGTTATTAATGATCGTTTTTCCATGTTACTACTCCTGGTTAATTTCTTATGTTAATTATAGAAAGCCATATATGGATGAAATAATACAGCGCAAACGAAGTGCAGCGCAGTTTGCGCACGAGCGAGCACCTTGTTATGTGTTTACCTGGACCCTGCGAAGCCTTGCCGAACACTCCCTCTTACAGGGCGTGACAGAAAAGTATTTATTACAAGTTTAAGTGTAAATGGCTCTTCTCTGTTCCACGGCCAGAGCGAGACCAGACGAGCCATCGCGCAGTAGCCAAATATTACCTGCGCCCAGGTGCCAATGCATGGCACCCAATACAACCATTGCATGCCCCCCGGAAATGCGACTATAAGAAGCATTAAATACCAAAAACGCACCTGAACCGGGAAAGCTTTAATGCCTTTTTCACGTATAACATAGTGAATTAGCTGGAACACGGTTAACCCGATAGCCAGGATAAACCCTAACTCATTACCTAGCACACCAATTGTAAGAAGTAGTGCTGTAACCAGCCAATACCACCACCCAATATCTTTGTATTCAATCATGAACATGATAATTTACCTTTTTCCACATAACACCCGGGTTCAGCGCGGAGCGACCGACCGGGGCACCTTGTTAGCCATTACTGTTCGAATTATCCGGTTCTGAGATAGACTCTTTGAACAGCTTCTTTCGGGCCTCGTAGAATGATTTAAGCATTACTTGTATATTTTTATATTCCCTCTGAATCATTTCATTCTGCTTATCAAGCTCCAGAATCAAAGTTTTACAGCTTTCAACAGAATCCGGATCAAACTTCACCAGCATTTGGTGAATTAACCTATTTCGTTCCGAAACCAAAAATGTAAATGCCCGTTTCTGTTCTGGCAAATACCCATCTTCGTTATCGATTTTGAAAGATAACGATATCCATGGCTCATCTCTATTTTCTGGATATTCATGGATATGCTCCATGCTTTTGCCGAATGATTTAAAGTGTTCCTTGGCAAGCTTACCTAATGACTTTTTTTCTATGATCTTCTTTCGCTCTTCCAGGGTTTCCGAGAATTTGCTAATTGGACTTTGGAAATTGCTTTGACTGAGAAGTAATTTCAGCATGCCTTCAATTTTCTGGAAATTGACAACATTTCTACCAATATTTCTAAGCGCCAATTCCTTTAACTCGCACATATCTACCGAACGCTCATACTGGCCAGCGCTTGCAATAACAGGCATTTTTTTAGCGGCGTTTTAGGTGGACCAGCGTAACGTATAGCACACCTGAAACACCGCGGAATGATGTCCGTGTTAATTGCCTTTGTTATGTTTTTTCTGCTCATTTTCATGAGAATTTCCACCCGACGTATAACCATATGAGGCACCTCAAGGCGAGGACCAAGCGTTACACATAGTTTCTATACCCTGAACTATTCAGGTAAATCACAGCAAATCCGCTTTCTATAGGTTAGTCCACGTCGGTTAGTTTCGTAGATACAAGAGGATACTTGAACTTTCGCTACAGATGGAAGCTGCGTGGTAATCCCCAGTTCCGACTTGCACATATTGATGTATTCGACCTTGAAGCGCTCAGAATCCATATTGCGCCCGATATGTTCGCATTCAGGACCTGGATAGTATATTTCTTCTGTTTCAAGGCTAATTTGATTGCTTGCACAATCTTCCGGATTAACCTGGTTAACAGACCTGGTTTCCTTAATAGGTGCCTGTTCTGGCTGAAACACAGGTTCCAGATAACTTGTTTCATCTTCGCCGACAAACTGGATACGGAGGGTTGTGTAGATGTATTTATACCCGGATGCCTGTTCAAGTATTTGCTTGCGCATTTCTGGTGTTTCTAGTGCCAGGCTTTTACGTGCAGCCGTTGTACTACCACGTGGCAAATAGATATCGCCAGGTACCCAGTTGGTAAGCGCAATGCCTGTGACGCTATTGTCGTCGCGATCCAGGACCTCAAGAGAACCAACGATATTATCAATGTCCTTGGCAGTTTCATTCGTTAGTTCAACTTCCAGAAACTCCTCATCGACAGATACAAATCGGGCGCTAACATAACTCCTTTGCTCAACAAGCCGGGCTTCCCGTGCTTTGTTTTCAGTCTCAATGCGTTGGCGAGTTTCCTCAAATGACATTTGACTCGCAATCACGTCTGCTTGAACTTCATCAGGTGTCTTTGTGTTGTCGCTATTTGAGTCACAGCCTGGTAAAGCCAGGAATATGGTCAGGAGGAACAGATGTTTCATTATTCAACCTCGATTAGTTCGAGCCATGCTAACCGGCGCAGGACAGCAGCGATGCGATGCATCCGTGTGAGCGATAACGAACGGTGTTGAGAATTATGTTAGCCCTCACATTATTGCCACAAACAATGAACGTAATGTAGTAGCACCGTTTGGTGTAAATAGCCATGCGAATGCACCGCAATTGAACAATACTGTTACCCGGAAAACAGAACGAAATGATTGCTTCTGGGTTTTGTGGCGGAACTTTTGCTGGGCGATAAGTGCACCGGGCCAACCTCCAGCTAAAGACAGAAAATGTAATGTACTTTCTTGCGTTCTCCATGCACCAACTTGGGCTGCAGATTTATCTAGTGCATACATGATGAAGGTGAGCAGGCTTGCTGCGATGTATAGCGCTAGAATATGGATTGGTATTTTTGCTGCAAAAACGGAGATCCCCACAATAAACAGAAAGAAAACAGCAACAACGATTGACAGAGTTCCATTTCTTCGTTTTGTTTTTTCAGGAAGTCTATCACCAGTTAATGTAGCCTTTATGGCTCGTGGCCGGCCTTGCT
>JAOULU010000180.1 GCA_029881855.1 Nitrosomonas sp.
AAGGGCACTACTATTCTTGAGAATGCTGCCAGAGAACCTGAAATTATCGACCTTGCTAACTGTTTAAATTCTATGGGTGCGAAAATATCCGGTGCTGGTAATGACATTATTACTATTGAAGGTGTCAAATCATTACATGGTGCACAACACACCGTCATGCCTGACCGTATTGAGACAGGCACTTTTTTGGTTGCTGGCGTTGCTACTCGTGGCGAGATTCATCTAAAAAATACATCCCCATATTTATTAGAATCAGTACTTGGAAAATTAATAGAAGCCGGTGCCAATATTGAATCTGGTGAAAATTGGATTAATGTTAAAATGAATAGAAGGCCAAAGTCTATAAATTTGCGAACAGCACCCTACCCTGCATTTCCTACCGATATGCAAGCTCAATTCATGTCATTAAATTGTGTCGCAGATGGTACTGCAATGATCACCGAAACAATTTTCGAGAATCGGCTTATGCATGTACAAGAATTAAAACGTATGAATGCAGACATTGAAGTTGAAGGTCACACTGCAATTGTTCGCGGTATCGAACAATTAGATGGCGCTAACGTTATGGCTACAGATCTACGAGCCTCAGCCTGTTTGGTAATTGCTGGCTTGATTGCCCGGGGTGACACGGTGATTGATAGAATTTATCACTTAGACCGCGGCTATGAATGTATTGAAGACAAACTCTCTAATTTAGGTGCCAAAATCATGCGCATAAATTAAAAGACCTCTGGGTTGACAGAGGTCTTATATGAAAATATTTGAGAGTCGATACTACCAAATAACTTAGTCTAGGTTCGCGCGGTTATAACTAACAATAACTGTAGCAACACGGTTGTTTAAACCCATTACAGGTACGACTAATATTTTCTTGCCATCAACATCTGATTTAATGGTTATCTTGCGTAAATCTAAAATTTCACTTGGATAGATATCGACACCTTCCGCATCTTCAAGGCGCTTATCCGTAGAAACGAGTAATTGACCATCTTCACCAATCAACACAACCTTTTCAGTATCTCTCATCTTAACAATCTCGCTTAGATACTGATCAATTGTGTCAAGATTATTACGAATTAACTCGCCGCGTATTGCCCAAGACAATACCTGGCCAAAGCGTTCTTCTTCCTTATTATATTGTTCATCAGCATATTCACGCGCCTGTTGCGTAATCAACACCTTTTCTCTTTCTAGCTTCTTAGCCATATCAGACTCAACTTTACCAACTGCAATTGCTTTCCATGCAAACATGACTACGATCAGGCCTAAAAACACCAAACCATACCACGCAGGTAGCTGCATAGTAGGAAGTTTTGCAAGCGGCTCAAACTTATTACTTAACATTGTAAATAACGTATCAGCCTTTGATTGTAATGTTTGCGCCTTTCTTTTTTGCTTGTTCTCATCCGTCATGGATAGCTCCTTGTTTAGGTGACAGGGGTAAAACTCTAATTATCCACTAATCCTTACGGAAGTGAAAGCAGAGTAAATTAAAATTAAAAATTGGGATTATCAAACAAAACCACAACGATTATTTATCGCCTAAAAAACATCTTTAAATTCATGTTTATGTAAATAAGTACCATCATCAAGTATTACTTATCTCATCAAAACTAAAGTTAAAACAAATCGGAAATAACAACAATTAACAACAAAACCTCGGTCAAAAATTCAGACATGCTTTATCTATAAAATATTGATTCGTGAATAAATCAACATTTCATTTATAATGAATACACCTTTGCTTCTTCGGAATCTGAAGCCTAATAAGATAAATCACTATCTCTACTATCTGTATCAGACACACATACTCCTAGCAAGCGAGTATAACAATTTAAATGGAGAAAAACTCATCAGTGGAAAATAATAAAAAAACCTGGTCAGGACGATTTAATGAGCCGGTGTCTGATTTGGTCAAACGTTATACTGCTTCTGTTAGTTTCGATTATAAATTAGCAGAATATGATATTCAAGGCTCACTTGCCCATGCCACAATGCTTTCAGCCCAAGGCATAATCAGCAATGAAGATTTAACTGCGATTGAAAATGGCTTAAACCAAATCTTAGGTGAAATCCACAACAAACAATTTGTTTGGTCTCTAGATCTTGAAGATGTTCATCTAAACATAGAGAAACGCTTAACCGAGATAGTAGGTGATGCGGGCAAGCGTTTGCATACTGGTCGCTCACGAAATGATCAAATAGCCACAGATATTCGCCTGTATTTGCGTACCTCAATTGACACGATCATTAATCTCATAAAAGCCATGCAGCTTGCATTATTAAATCTTGCCGAAAAACATACAGATACTGTCATGCCAGGATTTACCCATTTACAAGTTGCACAACCCGTTTCTTTTGGCCATCATCTAATGGCTTATTTTGAAATGCTTAAACGTGATATTGAACGGCTATCGGACTGTCGAAAACGCGTGAACCAATTACCTCTAGGGGCCGCTGCTTTAGCAGGAACGAGTTATCCCATAGACCGTACGCTAGTCGCAGAGAAACTTAATTTTGAAGGTATCTGTGAAAATTCTTTAGATGCTGTTTCAGACCGAGATTTTGCGGTTGAATTTTGTGCTTGCGCTTCGCTGATAATGACGCACTTATCCCGCATGTCTGAAGAACTAATTTTATGGATGAATCCCTCATTTAATTTTATTGAACTGGCCGACCGCTTCTGTACTGGTTCATCCATTATGCCGCAAAAAAAGAATCCTGATGTGCCGGAGCTAGTACGTGGGAAAACTGGGCGTATCAACGGGCATCTGATAGCAATACTTACACTAATGAAAGCACAGCCACTTGCCTATAACAAAGATAATCAAGAAGACAAAGAGCCACTCTTTGATACAGTAGAAACACTTATCGATACCCTGAGAATATATGCAGACATGCTGACTGGCGTGCGTGTAAACCAGAATGCGATGCGACAAGCAGCACTGAAAGGCTACGCAACAGCAACTGATCTGGCCGACTATTTAACTAAGAAAGGCGTTCCATTTCGAGACTCCCACGAAATTGTTGCAAAAACAGTACAATTCGCCGAACAAAAAGGCTGCGACATCAGTGACCTTGAGATTGCTGAGTTACAAAAATTTTCAAAGGAAATTGATGAAGATATATTTTCTTTCCTAACACTAGAAGGATCAATGAAAAGTCGCAATCATATTGGTGGTACGGCACCAGAACAGGTTCAGGTGGCTATCGATAAGGCCAGGAAATTGTTGTCCTAGGAATTTACATATATAAAATGGACGCCTGGCCTGCAATTGCTGCACAGATTTCAAGTGTTACTTGCAGCAAATTTACTATTGAAGCAATTACCCCTATCAGTGGCGGATGTATCAATCAGACATTCTGCATTGCCTATGGTAGCCAACGTTACTTTATCAAATTGAACACGGCAGAGTGCCTACACATATTCGAGGCCGAAGCGGCAGGTTTAAAAGAAATTCATCTATCTAAAACACTACGCGTTCCAACTCCTATTTGCTGGGGACAAGATGGTGATACCGCATGGCTTGTCCTGGAACACCTAAACCTTAAAAACACCTTCCGAAACAGTACGGCTAATACGGCTGATTTTGGCGTAAAACTCGCTGCCATGCATCGAACATACGCTAATCGCTTTGGTTGGGAACGTGACAATACGATTGGCAATACGCCACAAATTAATACCCAATCATCTGATTGGATATATTTTTGGCGTACACATCGTTTGGGCTATCAACTAGACTTAGCTAAAGCAAATGGTTTCACTGGAAAACTTCAAAACCTTGGTGAACAATTATTAATCAATCTAAATCACTTTCTCTATTCCTCACCACAACCTTCATTACTTCACGGTGATCTTTGGAATGGTAATTTTAGTTTTGATAATAAAGGCAATCCTGTTTTATTTGACCCTGCCATCTATTATGGTGATCGAGAAGCAGATATTGCCATGACTGAATTATTTGGTGGATTTCCAACCAACTTTTATTCTGCTTATCGGCATGAATATCCACTGGATTCCGGGTATAATATACGAAAAGTAGTTTATAACCTGTATCACGTTCTAAATCATTTGAATCTTTTTGGTGGTGGTTATTTATACCAAGCAGAACAGATGATGAATAAGCTGCTCACTGAGATTCGTTAATAGCACT
>JAOULU010000179.1 GCA_029881855.1 Nitrosomonas sp.
AACTGAGAAAAGTAGAAGGTAAACTTTAACTTACAATAACAAGCAATATCAATCCAATAAGCATAGAGCTCAAGCCAATGAAACGTATCTGACTGTCATTAGCTTCCATCATCCGCCTAAAAGTATCACGCCATATCTGTGGTGATAAAAATGGCAAAATCCCTTCTATGATTAGCATCAATGCGATTGCTAAAAAGATAGTTTCCCACATATAAAACTCCTACTTATTCATGCTGTCAGTGGGTCTATTTTGATACAGACGAAAATAAAGAGGTTCTGCTAGAGCAAGTATAAAAATACCGCAATATCCAGAACCCCTTTATAAATCATTGTGTAAAAAACACACTATCCAGAATAGCAAAATATCCCAATAAATCAATGATTATTGAAATATCAGTATGCGTTATTCTATTTGTCAGATGAACTTTTCATATATTTAAAGAAGTCTGAGCTAGGTTCAAGAACCATCATATCGCCTTTGTCCTTAAACGTCTCTTTGTAAGCACTCATACTACGCCAAAATGCATAAAACTCGGCATCCCTTTCAAATGCATTGGCATAAATAGCAGCAGCTTGTCCATCACCTTCACCCATTGTTTTCTGAGCTTCACGATAAGCCTCAGCCAATATAACTTCACGCTGACGATCTGCATCTGCACGAATCTTCTCAGATTCTGCAGCACCTGTTGATCGCAATTCATTAGCTACACGCTTACGCTCTGCTTCCATCCGCCGATAGACAGATTCACTAACTTCTTGCGGCAAATCCACCCGCTTTAAACGTACATCAATAACTTCTACACCAATGCCTCGTGCATCCGAATCCGCTCTCTGGCGCATAATTTCCATAATTTGATCACGCTCACCTGAGACGACATCATGCACGGTACGATTACCAAATTCGTTACGTAAACTTGCATTAATCGTTTGTGCAAGACGCGTCTGCGCCAAAGCTTCATCACCACGCACAGCAACATAGTATTGTGTCACATCAATAATCCGCCATTTCACAAACAAATCGACTAATACGTTTTTCTTCTCTGAAGTAATGAAACGTTCAGGCTCTTCAGCGTCCATCGTCAAAATCCGTTTCTCAAAAAAACGTACATTTTGAGCAATCGGTATCTTGAAATACAAACCCGGTTCTGTCTTTACATCAATTACCTCACCCAACTGGAACAAGAGTGCTTGTTGACGCTCATCTACAATATAGATTGCCGAACTACCCAGGAAGAATATGGCAACGAGAACACCTGCAAATACTGATGTTAAATTTTTCATTTATCTTATCTCCCTTTCACGTCCACGAAAAGCCTCACGTGTACGAATACTACTATCTGGTGTTATTTCCTGGTAAATAGGCTGTTGCGTTGTGGCTACTGGCGGCATAGGTGTTGAACCAGCTCTATTATGGTGCATCAACTGATCCAGCGGTAAATACAGCAAATTATTGCCACCTTCCTGATCAACCACAATCTTACTGGTACTAGAAAGCACTTGCTGCATCATATCCAGATATAAACGCTCACGGGTCACTTGAGGTGCCTTACTATATTCCACTTGAATTTGTTCAAATCGACTGGCATCACCCTCTGCACTTGCAATAACACGTTCCTTATAACCTTGCGATTCTTCAATCAGACGTGCCGCATTACCGACAGCCCTTGGAATCACATCATTTGCATAAGCTTCACCTTCATTTCTTTGTCTTTCTTTATCTTGCCCAGCCTTGACAGCATCATCAAATGCAGCCTGTACTTGTTCCGGTGGCTGTGCATTTTGCATGGTCACACGACTGATAGAAATACCAATTTTGTAGCGATCTAGGATTTTCTGCATCAATATTGTTGCATCTGCTGCAATTTGTTCACGACCTTCATACAGCACAGAATCCATTTTACTTTTACCAATCATTTCACGAATTGAAGATTCTGCCGCCTGCAATACTGCATCGTCTGGGTCCCGATTATTAAATAGAAAATCCTCAGGATTATTTAGAATATATTGCACAGCAAACTGAATATCAACAATATTTTCATCGTCAGTCAATATTAATGATTCTCTTAGCACTTTACTGCGCACATTATTACGATAACCAATCTCAACCGTACGAACTTGGCTGATGTTAACAATTTCAACCTGTTCAACTGGGTAAGGCATATGCCAGCGTAGACCCGCTGGTGTCGTTTCGGAATAGCCACCAAAACGTAACACTACACCTCTATGACCTTCGTCGACGATATAGAAACCACTAGCCGCCCACACTACTAACAACAACGCCAATATCATGACGATACTGCCACCTCCTGGCTGTTTAGGACCACCTTTACCACTACGTGGCCCACTCTTTTTTCCTCCGTCACCATCTTTTAGGCCAAAAATGTTATTAATTTTTTTATTAACATTACGTAGCACATCATCCAGATCAGGTGGGCCAGAGTCTCCTTTATTCTTTCCCCATTGAGGATCATTTCCCATAATAATTCCTGTTTTGTTCGTTCAAAAATGTAATTGTACCGTAGCACAGCCGCCCGTTACTGCCTCAATCTTTGTAGATTCTTCGTGTAATACTTTGGAATCTTTTATTATTTCTGCCAATGCTTGCCGCACAAATTCCAGACCATCGCCAGTTTTTGCACTTAAACGAATGCGCGATATTCTACCATACTCATCACGCGTATAACCCACGCCACTAGTTGACATGTCACTCAAATCAATCTTGTTTAATACTAAAATTTGAGGAATAGTATCCGCACCAATTTCTTTTAATAATTTATTCACTGCCTCAATTTGTTCATCCCGGTTGGGACTACTCACATCAACAACATGCAAAAGTATATCGGCCTGCACAGTTTCTTCAAGTGTTGCTCGAAACGCAGCCACTAAAGTATGCGGCAATTCACGAATAAATCCTACTGTGTCAGAAACAACAACCGATCCACATTCCGAAATATATAATTTCCGCGTTGTTGTATCTAAGGTTGCGAACAATTGATCAGCCGCATAACTATCTGCACGCGTTAATCGATTAAATAATGTAGATTTTCCTGCGTTTGTGTATCCAACAATTGACACTGATAATACTTGTGTACGCCGTCTTGAGCGGCTTTGGACCTTGCGCTGGCGTTGCAATGAAGCCAATTTTTCTTTAAGTAGTTTTACCCGCTTTCTTAGTAATCTTCGGTCTGTCTCTAACTGTGTTTCACCTGGGCCACGTAAACCAATACCCCCTTTTTGTCGCTCCAAGTGCGTCCATCCACGAATCAAACGCGTGGCAAGATGCTCCAATTGAGCCAATTCCACTTGTAACTTTCCTTCATGGCTCTTGGCACGCTGTGCAAAAATATCAAGAATCAAACTGGTACGATCTATCACATTACAATTTAAATGCAGCGATAAATTACGTTGCTGAGCTGGGGAAAGATCATGATCAAAGATCACTAGCGACGCATCAGTTTGCGCTAATACTTGAGCAATTTCGTTGACTTTACCACTACCAACAAACATTCTGGGGTCTGGACGCGAACGTTTCCCCTCAACAATTGCGAGGACTTCAAATTTATCACTAACAGCTAACTGCTGTAATTCTTGCAAACTCTCGGCATGCATTCCACCACCAAAATCAAGACTCACTAAAATAACTGAATTTGATTTTTTAGGCTCATGCACACCTGAATAATCAGGCATTAATTCTCACGTGTTTCAGCCGCTTCTATTGGAATAGACACCGCTCTGGCGGGCACTACTGTTGAAATTGCATGTTTATAAACCATCTGAGTTACAGAGTTTTTCAACAGCACAACATATTGATCAAAAGAATCAATCTGCCCTTGCAATTTAATGCCATTTACTAAATATATAGATACTGGAATATGTTCCTTACGCAGTATATTTAGGAATGGATCTTGCAGTAACTGCCCCTTGGCACCCATGCGTAGCTCCCTATTCTAATTATTGGTTATAGGAACAGTGACTCTACTTTATTTTCTTAAGCAAATCTACTTTTGCTTGTAATAAATTAAAATCTTGTCACTAATTACCCTACTCTTAAAAAGTTGAGTGGCACATACTAAGTAAGACTAAGACAGTCTACAGAAATAAATCTCTATAATCACATAAATTCACCCAAGTCACTTAAACAACTTGGGTGAAGA
>JAOULU010000181.1 GCA_029881855.1 Nitrosomonas sp.
GCTGTAAATTAACTGCATACAGTGAAATCCAGCGTTGACTCCCATTCACTTCAATACCTATACCGGGTACCAACACCAATCCCAACAGAAAAACACCCGACAAAAACAATAGAATGGCATATTTCTGCCATACATATATTGGTACTTGAAAAGCCAAAAAACCCAATAACAATCCCACGCCAAGATAAATACTATGACGTGTTAAATAATATCCAGAACCATCTAAACCAAACTGAGCTTCAGCAACCGCGATTGAAGCCGAATAGACCATTACAAGCCCGAAACACAACAAAAGCAATGCAGACCAGATCAAAGCCTGATCAAAATCAGGCATGATATGTTTCTTTTGATTATTTGTTGGATAAATCATCTAATGTTCTTTCTGCCCAAAACCTATAAATTTTGACTCTACATCCTTAACTGCTGCCACAAACACTTCAGCGCGGTGTACATAATTACGAAACATATCAAAACTCGCACAAGCTGGTGATAACATTACGACATCCCCGGTCTGAGCCAGCAAAAAGCTTTTCTGCATTGCCTCTTGCATAGTTTCCGCTAAATACACCGGTACTCCACAACCTTCCAATACGGCACTAATCTTACCCGCATCACGCCCAATCAACACAACAGCACGCGTATAGTCGGCTACAGCATCTTTTAAGATAGTAAAATCTTGCCCCTTACCATCACCACCTGCTATTAGCACCACGTTCTGTTTCATACCCTTTAACGCTGCCACTGTTGCACCAACATTTGTACTCTTGGAATCATCATAAAACGTGACACCATTAAACGCGGCAACTTTTTCCATCCGATGCGGGAGACCCCGAAATTTCCGTAGAGCAACCACTAAAGGTTCAACTGGTACACCCAAAGCACGACACAATGCCAATGCAGCCAAGGCGTTCAGCAAATTATGCAAGCCATTAACAGCTAATTCAGTGCTTTTCATTAAACACTTGCTCCCCTCCATAAGCCACGTTTCATCGCCATCATGTTGCAATCCAAAATCGCTTTCTATATCAGGCACCCCTGACCCAAAATAAACTTTTCTTCTATCCATCAAAGCCATGGCACAAACTTCCGGGTCTTCTCGATTTAACACCTGCACACCACACCCTTCCATTTCATGTTGAAATATTCTTGCTTTTGCCGCCGCATAGTCCGACATTCCAACATAACGATCCAAATGATCTTCGCTGATATTCAATACTGTTGCCACATCTGCATTCAAACTCTCGGCTGTCTCTAACTGAAAACTTGAAATCTCTAGAACCCACGCTTGCGGCAACTGACCAGCATCCATTCTTTGCATGAGTACATCCAACACTGCCGGACCAATATTGCCGGCCACTTCAACATCCCATCCAGCTTCCTTCAACATAGCACCAACCATAGCCGTAACTGTTGTTTTACCATTTGAACCTGTAATCGTTAGGATTCTTGGCCTTGGCCGATCGTCACTGTTTAGTGCGGAAATAAATAACGTGATATCACCTACAATGGGTATACCACTTAGCTGCGCCTGTTTTACGCAGGGTTCTGCCAAAGGCACACCAGGACTTACTGCAATCAATTCTATATCTTCAAAAATTTTTGTCTCAAACTGTCCTTTAAATACAGGAATAGTAGGAAACATCTTTACTAACACATCCCAATTTGGCGGATTCAGACGACTATCTGCCACGCGTACCTTTGCATCCATACGCGACAACCATTTCACCATTGATAGTCCTGTCTCACCCATACCCAGCACCAATACTGTTTTACCCTGTAGGTTCATCTTAATTTCAACGTGGATAAACCAATCAACACCAAAATAATGGTAATAATCCAAAATCTTACAACTACCTGATTTTCTTTCCACCCCGTCAATTCAAAGTGATGATGCAAGGGCGCCATACGGAAAATACGCTTACCCCTGAGCTTATAGGATCCCACTTGCAACATTACCGACAACGCCTCTACAACGAACACACCACCCATGATTACCAGCACAATTTCCTGTCGCACAATAACGGTAATAATACCCAATGCCGCACCCAATGCTAAAGCGCCCACATCCCCCATAAATACCTCAGCCGGATACGTGTTAAACCATAGGAACGCAAGCCCCGCACCTGCTAACGCACCACAAAATATAGAGAGCTCTCCAGCATTTGGGATATAAGGGATACCCAGGTAATTTGCAAATACCACGTGGCCAGCTAGATAAGAGAAAATGGCCAATGCGCCACCTATCATTACAGTTGGCATAATTGCCAAACCATCCAATCCATCGGTCAGATTCACCGCGTTACTCGTTCCAACAATGACAAAATAAGTCAATATGACAAACCCAACTGTTCCCAACGGAATAGCAACTTCTTTAAAAAAAGGCACAATCATATCTGTTTGGGCTGGTAATTCAGCGGTACGTACAAGATAAACTGCTACTGCAATAGCAATTAGAGATTGCCAAAAAATCTTGGCACCAGCCGATAACCCTTTAGGGTTTTGATAAATCACTTTACGATAGTCATCCACCCAACCAATCACACCAAACCCAAAGGTCGTAAATAGCACAACCCAAATATAGCGGTTACTTAGGTCTGCCCACAGTAAAGTCGTGAAGATAATAGCCACCAGTATCAAAGCACCACCCATTGTTGGTGTTCCCGCTTTAACCAAATGTGTTTGTGGGCCGTTATCACGGACAGTCTGACCAATTTTATAAGTCGTTAGCTTACGAATCATAATGGGCCCAATCATGAACGAAATAGCCAAGGCCGTTAAAGCCGCCAGCATTGTACGTAAAGTAATGTAACTGAATACATTAAAAGCGCGAATATCTTCAGCCAACCATTGAGAAAGTGCTAACAGCATAAGAACTCCAGCAAAAATGATTGATCATTCTGCATCTAATTTATCCCTTTCACTCGTCCACACATCATTAATACTAAGCCTCAAAATGCCTAATCACCCGCTCCATTTGCATAAAACGCGACCCCTTAACCAGCAAAGTGACGTCAGCAGCAAGCAAATGCTCTATTTCACCCAACAACGTTTCCAACGAATTAAAATGCTGTGCACCTACACCAAATGCTTCCACTGCATAAGCACTTAATTCACCCAATGTTAATAATCGATCTATCCCTGCATGCCGCGCTTCCTTTCCAACCGCCCGATGTAACTCAACTGCTGCCTGCCCTAACTCCCCCATATCTCCTAGCACCATAATTTTCTTGCCTTCAGTTTCAGCCAAAAAAGTCAGTGCAGCTCTAACTGATTCCGGGTTTGCGTTATAGGTATCATCAATTAACGTAGCCTGACGCAAGCCCATTTTTTTTTGCATCCTCCCTCGCACACCTTTAAATGACTCCAGCCCAGAAACAATTGTTTTTTCATTGATATTTAGTGCTATGGCCACTGCCGATGCCGCCAATGCGTTCCTTATGTTATGCGCCCCAGGTACATTCAAATTTACTTCCTCAACACCAGAAGGCAGCTTCAAGTCAATTTTGCTGCTAAGTGCATTTGTTTGATATTGGGCACTTACCTGCGCCATACTATTTAACCCAAAATCCACAACTGGTCGCGTACCTGCAAGCTGACGCCATAAAGATGCATAAGTATCATCTGCATTGATTACCACCACGCCTTGCTGGTCTAACCCTTCAAATATTTCACCTTTGGCTTGTGCCACTGTTCCCACTGTCCCCAAACCTTCAATATGCGCGGCACCTGCATTGGTAATAACCGCCACATTTGGTTTAGTTAATTTTGTCAGGTAAGAAATCTCACCGACATGGTTCATACCCATTTCAATAACTGCGTATTGATGTTGCTCTCGCAAGCGCAACAACATTTGGGGCACACCAATGTCATTATTTAAATTACCTTCCGTTGCCAACACCCGCGTAAACGCATCATCCTCACTAACTTCATCATCAGCTATCACCGCCTGACGCAAGATGCATGCAATCATTTCCTTGACAGTTGTTTTACCATTACTACCAGTTACACCAATCATTGGTAAGGTGAAACGCTCTCGCCAATAAGCCGCCAACTGTCCCAAACCCAACCTTGTATCCTTAACACGCAACAAAGGAAGTTCAGTGAAAATATTATTATTAGCTCGCTGTCCGATC
>JAOULU010000199.1 GCA_029881855.1 Nitrosomonas sp.
AGGATCAGTGGCTGTGGGTATTGTGGGTATGCCATTTACAATCAGAATGGGCGTATTTTTAACCAATGCTTGTGCAATGATTATGTGTTGACACTGTTTTTTTGACAGTTTTACCCCGTTCTCTCCGATTTTAGTTTGCAATCCTTCAGGTAGTTCACGGATAAAATCAACGGCATGAGAGTTTTTTGAAGCAGCAGTGATTTCAGTTTCGTTCGTACATCGCATAGCGCCATATGCAATATTGCCCGCGACTGTATCATCCAGTAAAACAGCGTCGTCAGAAACCAAAGAAATATTGCGGTGTAGGCTTTCTAGTTTGATATCAGTTAGCAGACGGTTATCCAGTAAAATTTTTCCTGAAGTGGGCTCAGCGAATCCTAGCGTTAAATCAATAAGTGCAGATCTCTCGTGCTTGCTTGTGCCCACCACTGCAAGTGTTTCTCCAGGTTTTACGGTGAAGCTAATATCGTTCAGAATAGACTTTGTTGACGGGTTGTGTTGATAGAAAACATGTTCAAAAGACAGCTCTCCATTTAAGTGACAGGTGGCGTCTTTACCTCTATTGGGTTCAGACTCCTCATCAAGTAATGAGAATATATTCTTAATGGCACGCTCTCCATGTTGCAGATGCCTGGGGATACTTACGATATGTTTCATAGGCGTAATCAGCAGCAATATTGCAGCCACAAGCGCGCTTGTTTCTACTAATGTAAATGCTTGATGGAAAGCCTGCTGCATGATTAAGTAGGCCATGGCGGCCAGAATTAAAATAATGATCATTTGGCTTAACGGCAATAGAAATGCTTTGATGTTGGCCTGTTGCATTTCAGTTTGTTGCAGTGCTGCGATAAATTTCTTAAAACGCAGGCTTTCTTGCGATTCGGCGCCATTTAGTTTGATGGTTTTGTAATGTTTAATCGACCGTAATAAATGCTGAGACAGTGTTTTCGTAGCGTGTAGTTTTTTTGGATTGGGTTGATCCAGCGGTCCGGGTACTGTCAGCAGAATGACGACTAATAAAGGTACAATTAAAAACATCAGGAACGAAAGTTCCCAATTGAGGAATTGGACGCAGAGAATTAAACCGATAATAGTTGCTGAGTCCAGTATCAAAATTGTTAAAAGACGGGCTGCTGACTGAGTGGCTTGATTGATGTCGGTAGTAAATTTATCAGCAATTTTGCTTTGATGTGATGCGCTGTATTGGTTTATCGGTAGACTGAGTAGTTTATCAAACAGGGCTTCTCGTAAGTCTCCCCCCAGTTTGCTGCACAGCTTATTGACGGCATAAATATTGCAGAGATTTGCAATACTACGCGCTACAAATAAGGCAATGATCGTCAATAATACTGACAGGGTTAATAGTTGATTTTCTTGGACAAATGTAGCGTCAAGTAATTGCAGAATAAATAGAGGGAAGACCGATAGCGTTAATGCCATAATCATCATGGCAAACAGTGCCAATAAGCATGTTTGCCAGTATGGTTTCAACCGTCTGAATAAACGCAGGTAGCATTGTTGGCTGGTCATTGTGCTTGGGTACATCTTTGAAAAAATAGGGGGTGTATTTTGTTGCCCTATTTTATATGTGATCAATTAACGCTATTTCATCATTTCTGTGCCATTTTATCGCATAATTGCGCAAGCTCCGCAATAATCTGTGGCACCTTATAGTACAATTTACATTCACATTTATTGCAATGAATGAACCAAATCAGCTCGAGTTAATTTGATAGGACATCATATATGCCGGCATCAAAAGCCTCTCATTTGCAGCAAGATTGTTCAGATTCAGCGTCATCATTACCGCCCCAAAGAAAAGGTATAGTACTTGCCGGTGGTTCAGGTACCCGGCTTTACCCCGTTACACAAACAGTTTCCAAGCAACTGCTGCCAGTCTTTGACAAACCGATGGTTTACTACCCGCTAAGTGCATTAATGCTGGCAGGGATTCGTGACATCCTGGTTATCTCAACGCCACAAGATATGCCGCAATATCAGCAATTATTGGGTAATGGTAATCAATGGGGCGTGGAAATATCTTATGCCATTCAGCCATCACCGGATGGTCTTGCACAGGCATTTATTATCGGTGAGTCTTTTATTGGTAATGATTGCTCTGCGTTGGTGTTGGGGGACAATATTTTTTATGGGCATGATTTTCATCATCTGCTCACTAGCGCGATGGCGCGCACTGAAGGTGCCAGTGTTTTTGCCTATCATGTGCATGACCCTGAGCGTTATGGCGTGGTTGGATTTGACGCAACGGGGTGCGCCATTAACTTGGAAGAAAAGCCCGCGCAACCAAAATCAAATTATGCGGTAACGGGATTATATTTTTATGATCAAAATGTGGTTGATTACGCCAAAGTATTAAAACCGTCTGCACGGGGTGAATTGGAAATCACCGACTTGAATCGTGTGTACCTTGAGCAAAAAGCGCTCAATGTGGAAATTATGGGGCGAGGTTATGCTTGGTTAGACACCGGCACACATGAATCATTACTGGAAGCCAGCCACTTTGTCGCAACCATTGAAAATAGGCAGGGCCTAAAAATAGCCTGCCCAGAAGAAATCGCCTTTAAACAAGACTGGATCAATGCGGAACAACTGGAGAAGCTGGCCAGGCCGTTGGCTAAGAATGGTTATGGGCGATATTTGTTGCAAGTTTTAGCGCGTGAATTTTAAACGGTCAAAATGATATGAAAGCCACGCAATTATCACTTTTATCATTGTTGCCACTTCCAAGTATTTTCTTACTTGAATCGTGTTTGTCACAGCCTAATGGCTAAACAAAAAACAGTTTATTCCTGTACAGAATGCGGTGGCCAAACATCTAAATGGCAGGGCCAGTGTCCGCATTGCCAAGCCTGGAACACCTTAGTTGAAACCATTGCTGAAAAAACTGTGTCACGCTTTAGCCCCGTGTCCAACGTTGGTGCAGTACAAAATTTAAGTGAAATAGAAGCACAGGAGGAGCCGCGCTACCCAACAGGTGTTGCGGAACTAGACCGCGTGCTGGGTGGTGGGTTGGTGCAAGGGGGCGTGGTACTGCTGGGTGGTGATCCCGGTATCGGCAAATCAACACTGCTACTGCAAGCCCTGGCGCATATGTCGACCAATCGCAATGTTTTGTATGTGAGTGGTGAAGAATCCGCGCAACAAGTCGCACTCCGTGCCAAGCGTTTAGCGCTGAATGTCGAAGCCGTGCATTTATTTGCTGAAATCCAGTTAGAAAGAATCCAGGCGGTACTTGCCGAGCGCAAACCCGCCGTTGCCGTCATTGACTCCATCCAAACCATCTACTCGGAAGCGCTGCAATCCGCACCCGGCTCTGTCGCGCAAGTGCGCGAATGCGCGGCACAACTCACGCGCCTAGCCAAAGCCAGTGGCATCTGCATCATTCTCGTGGGCCATGTGACCAAAGAGGGCGCATTAGCGGGGCCACGTGTATTGGAGCATATGGTGGACACCGTGCTGTACTTTGAAGGCGACACGCATTCCAGTTTTCGCATGATTCGCGCCTTTAAAAATCGTTTTGGTGCCGTCAATGAACTGGGTGTTTTCGCCATGAGCGAAAAAGGCTTGCGCGAAGTCAGCAACCCATCCGCCTTGTTTTTGTCGCATCACGGCGAACAAGTCCCGGGTGCTTGCGTGATGGTCACCCAAGAAGGCACACGGCCATTGTTGGTTGAAATTCAAGCGTTAGTCGATGAAGCCCGCGCACCCAATCCACGGCGACTCACCGTTGGCTTG
>JAOULU010000182.1 GCA_029881855.1 Nitrosomonas sp.
CAAAGCCGATCGTATTATTGCGATTGGTTCTGATCGTATGATGGCCGCTGTAGGCGCAGCACGTCATGACCAATTAAAGCCTTATTTAAAGGCGGATCATTTTGCAATTGGTTCAATAAACTCGCCAATGCAATGTATGATGAAAGAGATTTGCGCGCAGTGTTTACAGCCACATAAGGACCCAACAACTGGAGAGATTTCTTATGTGTTTTCTTGTTTTAATCAGGACCAGCCGCTTGATCAGGTGGATTTCTCAGGATTGGCAACGCGTTTGCGTCAAAATAGTGTGCAAGAAAAGCTGACCAGCAGATGGATTAGTCATTGTTTGAAAACATCGGGATAAAATTGGTTTTCCTGTATTCATAGACTAAGCGTCAGCGTTTCTAACGCTGGTTGGAATAATAGGGCTGTGGCACATAGACTTTTGGTGAGATATTAATTATAGATGCTCAGCAAGAGTCGTGTTAATCTCTGTGTTTACTCTAAACTTATTGTATTTAAACCCGTTTTAACTTCCTGGTATCCTAATTTAATATGGTGGAAGAAAATGTGTCGCATCAGCTTGATGAACTCGCAATGGCAAGAACTCGGCTTAGTGGCGCACATATTTTACTTGTGGAAGACAATCCTTTTAATCAATTAGTAGTGACAGATCTACTTAAGATTGTTGGTGCTACAGTAGTTGCGGCTGATAATGGTAAAAAGGCATTGGAGCAACTATCATCTGCGCAATTTGATCTTGTGATCATGGATACCCAAATGCCAGTGATGGATGGTTATGAGACAACACGTCAAATTCGCATGGAACCATCACTTGCAAATTTGCGTATTATAGCTATGACAGCAAATGTAACAGATGAAGACCGTAGGCGTTGCTACTCTGCAGGTATGGATGATTTTATGTCCAAACCAATTGACCCCGATCAAATGTATATGATTTTAGCTAAATGGTTGCCAAAACCTATCGTTGGAGATGTTAAATACCATTCGATTATAGAAAAACAAGATGTTTCAGAATTAGAGCCTGAACCTGTTGATATGAGTGTTCTAAATAAAGCATTTCACCATGATGGAGATTTGGTTAGCAAGTTTGCTAACAAATTTATACAGGTGGCAAATGAAACTCTGTTAGAGATGAAAGCAGCAAAGATCAAACATGACCTGGCAACATTAGGTGGCCTGGGGCATAAATTAAAATCTTCTGCTAGAACAATAGGTGCCATAGGGTTTGCAGATTTATGTGATCGGCTCGAGGCGGCCAGTAAAAATAATAACTGGCCTGAGGCACAAACTTTAATGACACAAATTCCATTACTCTTGGAGCGTGTTACACAGCAGTTAGAACAAGAGATTGGAGATAAGGATACGAGGTAGGGATTGAGTCTTTATAATTAAAATGACTTCGTAAGAAGAAATATGGATATGATACTTACCAATGAAATTGGGTCGCTTGACTTACCTGATGAAGTAAAGTCTACACGTGTCATGCTTGTCGATGATGACGAATTCATGCTGGATTATCTTGAGAATTTGCTGCGTGGGCTGGGTGTTATCGACATTGTTCGGGCAAAAGACGGGCGTTCTGCCCTAGATTTAATTGATGCTTCTGATGACCCGCCACAGTTATTGTTTTGTGATCTTGTTATGCCAAAAATGGATGGTATTGAATTTTTTCGTCATTTGGCTGCAAGACAGTTTAAGGGTGCAATAATCATTGCTTCTGGTTCAGATAGAGGTTTGTTAAATGGAATGCAAAGGTTATTGGATAGGCATCAATTAAAATCTCTCGGCGTATTATACAAGCCAATTGATGAGAAAATATTAATTTCTGTGTTGTTGAAATCATCTGTTGCTAGTCACATCAATGATGAAGAGCCTGCTATATACCAAGTTACACCTGAGGAAATTCGGGTGGGCTTAACTACAGATCGTCTAGAAACTTTTTTTCAGCCCAAGATATCAATCTCAAAGAATAAAGTCATCGGTGTTGAATGTTTGGCACGCTGGAATCATCCGGAGCATGGATTGCTGTTACCATCTGCATTTATTTCGGTAGCAGAAAGTAATGACTTGATAGATGATTTAACAATCATATTGTTTCGTAAAGCAATGCAGTATCTGAGTGATTGGACACAACAAGGACATGCATCAGAGCTTGTTATGGGTGTTAACTTCTCTATGGAGTCTTTGGGCCGGTTGGATTTGCCGGATATACTTGCGGGTATTGTAGAACAGCATAATTTAGAAGCTGAGCAGATTGTTCTAGAAATGACTGAGAGCCGTTTGTTGGATAATATGACAGCTGTTCTGGAGGTTGCAGGCCGTATACGGCTGAAAGGTTTTGGCTTGTCACTTGATGACTTTGGCACAGGTTATTCAAATATAGAAAAATTGAGGTTGTTGCCATTAACAGAGCTAAAAATCGACCGTTCTTTTGTTCATGGTGCCTCGGAAGATGTTGCTGCAAGTTCCGTTCTAGAATCTTGCATGCGTATAGGACGGGCGTTAGGAATGAAGATTGTTGCTGAAGGAGTGGAAAATCAAGTGGATTTGGATCTAGTAACAGCTGCTGGCTGTAATGCAGTACAAGGCAATTTTATAGCTAAACCTATGTGTGCTGAAGAGTTTATTGCATGGAAAATGAACTGGGAACAATAATAATTTTGTAACCCTGTTATTGTCAATTTATGACTTGTACAGTCATAGTCTATTTGGTTAGTGGCTACTTTAAGATATCAACTAAGGGGTCACTGACTGTTTCTAAGTGGCTAATTGAGGCTTAAGAAATTTATAGCTTTAGTCTATAAATGCAGATGATTGATGGCAATATTGTTTTAGTGGAGTTTGTAATAAAAAATTAAAATATATTTGTTATTTAGTGCGAGTTATTGAAGGAATCTATAGTTTTTAAGATTAAGTTTTTCCTGATACAGGTAATGCATTAGATACAAATTGATTTATAATTCATTATTCGTTAAAAGTGTTAAGCATAACTTTAGTATTTTTCGTGAGCATATTGGCAAGATAAGGGAGATAAAATCAATGCATATAGGCATACCCGCAGAGATTCGCGGGGGGGAGACGCGTGTAGCTGCTACACCGGAAACCGTTCAAAAATTTACTGCAAAGGGCATACATGTTGTGTCAGTGCAGTCAGGGGCAGGCGCTGGGGCGAGCATACCGGATTCAGCGTATAAAGAGGCGGGAGCAAACATAGTTGCCGATGCGGCTGCGATATATAGCCAGGCTGAGATTGTGCTGAAGGTGAGAGGCCCAGAACCCAGTGAATTGTCTATGATACGTAAAGATGCCGTATTAATGGGTCTTTTGTCACCGCATCAAGTAGAGGGTGTTGAGGCATTGGCAAAACATGGACTGACCGCATTTTCCATGGAAAAGTTACCGCGAATTTCACGTGCTCAGAATATGGATGTGCTCTCATCACAAGCAAATATTGCTGGTTATAAATCAGTACTTCTGGCTGCTAATGTTTATCAGAAATTCTTTCCTATGTTAATGACGGCAGCTGGCACGGTTAAAGCAGCAAGAGTTCTGATACTAGGTGCGGGAGTCGCGGGTCTACAGGCTATTGCGACGGCTAAGAGATTGGGGGCCGTTGTCGAAGCATTTGATGTGCGACCAGCTGCAAAAGAGCAAGTTGAAAGTTTGGGTGCTAAGTTTGTTGAAGTGCCACTTAGCGATGAAGAAAAAGAGAAAGCTGAAACAGCGGGTGGGTATGCTACAGAGATGTCTGATGATTATAAACGTCGGCAGGGTGAATTAGTCCATGAACGAGCTGTAGCTGCAGATATTATTATAACGACAGCCCTGATTCCTGGGCGTCCGGCACCTGTATTAATTAAAGAAGAAACCGTGCAAGCAATGAAGCCTGGGTCGGTTATTGTGGATATGGCAGTGGAAGCAGGCGGGAATTGCCCGTTGTCCGAACTAGATAAAACAGTCGTAAAGCATGGTGTGCATTTAATTGGCATAGCAAATATTCCTGGGCTAGTAGCCGCAGATTCAAGTACATTATATGCACGTAATCTAATGAATCTTCTTAATCTAATGCTTGATCCAGAAACTGGTGCACTCAAAATAGATCGT
>JAOULU010000183.1 GCA_029881855.1 Nitrosomonas sp.
AAACGTACAGTCGACCCAGGCCATACGTGAAGACGATGACAAAGGTCGTCATACTACTACGCAACGCACCATCCACTTTCTCCCCGCCGGGGGTTTACTGCTGGACACCCCGGGAATGCGAGAACTTCAGATAGCCAGTTGTGAACACGGTATCGATGAAACCTTTTCTGAAATCGTTGAACTTGCTGCTGGCTGTAAATTCTCTGACTGCCAACACGGCAAAGAACCGGGCTGCGCCGTCCGGCAGGCCATCGAATCAGGCACACTGGATGAACGGCGATTAACCAGTTACCAAAAACTTATGAAAGAACAGGCATTCAACACCCTGACCCTCGCCGAAAAGCGCGCTAAAGATAGAGAGTTTGGTCGATTTGTACGCTCTGTTATGGACAGCAAGCAAAACAATAAAGAGCAATAACGAAATCATTAAAGGGGATGGAGGGTTTAAATAATGTACAATTCTCCCGGCTGGTTAATAAAAAATCTCTCCGCCCCCTTTTCCGCCTTTCCCTCCCTTTAATTTCTGTTTTCATTAGATACAAATTACCTCAATAAATATGTTGATTAGACGTAAATTTGAATAGAAAATGGAAGACTATTCGAGATTTTCTGATGTCTTTTTGCTAGATTGTCTTACTTATTGTTATTTATGGGAATTATTAGGGAGGAGATATGAGACACGAACTGTCAATGGGGAGTAGAGGGG
Source organism: Nitrosomonas sp. (assembly GCA_029881855.1). Lineage (GTDB taxonomy): Bacteria > Pseudomonadota > Gammaproteobacteria > Burkholderiales > Nitrosomonadaceae > Nitrosomonas. Next base: position 707 of record JAOULU010000183.1, read on the forward strand.
AAGAGGTCAATAAAATTAAGTCGCTTTTGAATGAACGGCTTAAACTAAATCCAAAACTTGCGGTTAGTGACATTTTTGACAAGGAAACTGATAGAGCTGTTAAATTATTTCAGCTCGACAATTATCTAGGTGTGAGTGGCGAGGTAGATGCTGAGACGTATGCCGCACTAGAAACAAAAAATCTAAAAAAACAAATTAAACCTTCAGCAACTATAAGTTCGGCAAAGTGGATGTCAATTGCTGAAAAAGAAATCGGTCAGGAAGAAATACCAGGTAATGCTCACAACTCACAACTCACAACTCACAAATCATTGCATATCATGCGACAACAACATTAAAAGCAACAAAAGATGAAACGCCGTGGTGTTCTTCATTTGTAAATTGGGTATTAAAGCAAGCGGGAATAAAAGGGACAAATTCTGCTGCTGCGATAAGTTGGCAAAATTGGGGGAAGGCAACTTCATTGCAGCCGGGAGCTGTTCTGGTTTTGCATAATATTAAGGCGCAAAATAGTTCTTTGAGCTATTCTGGTAATCATGTTGCATTTCTTATTAAAGAGACAGCTACACATTACCATGTACTGGGTGGAAACCAACGTAACAAGGTAAAAAAATCTCGTTATCCAAAGAAATCATGGAAATTAAAGGCGTGTCGCTGGCCTAACCAATAAATGCTAGGGTGTATTTATGTCGAATATATATAGGTTTGTTATTTCATTTGCATTTCTTATTTCTCTACCCGCCTGCGCAGAAAATATCACTTCGCAAGCAAATAAGTTCTGGAATGAGTTTAGGATTGCAGTTAAGAAAGATGATTATGCTACCTTAGAAAAAATGACGAAGTTTCCGCTATCTGTTCATGGCGAAATGGATTTTATGCCCATCAAAAAAATCACCAAAGATAATTTTTCTAAAGAGTTTAAAAAATTACTGGATCAAAAAATATACATAGAAACAAATGGCAAGGAAGATGTGATCACCATGAGGGATGCTGTTGTTAGTGTTGATAAAATTAATAACAAATACAATTTAGACCGCGACAAACATTTCAGAGTAAATGATCTTGATTTTGTTTATGAGAATAAACGATGGGTGTTGTTTCGTACTTACTACCAGGAAGAATAATCGAGCGATCAAGTAAAAAGGTGCCGGAGGGATTAAATAATATACGAAATAAACGGACTCAGAAAAGAATTGTTTCTAATATTAGAAAGAGGTGTACTCTGATTACCCGGTTAGATTGTTAGCACATTGTTATCGTGTAAACCTAAAATTTGTTACGTGTTTCATACAAATAATCACCAAACTTGTATTCCATAAAGGAAACCCGCTTAGACATCGACTTTTCAAGACACTTTTCATCACTACCACAGCTATCGCGTTTCTTCAGCCACTCCCTCTGGTTTTTCTTTAACGCTTTGATGTATTTATCAGTATTCGGTTTTGATCGATAATATGCCCGTATTTTCTTATACGTTTCTGAAACACTTTTGTCATAAGCGGCAAGTCCAACAGAACCACAAATTGTCTTTTCAACTACTGTCCCCGCTTTTGCACAGTTATAGGAAGCAACGGGTTTTGTGTCGTTGGTAACTGGCTCAAGCAAAAGTATAGTTTCTTTGCGCCAACTCATAAGTAATGATTGCTCACTCATCACAATAAACCAAACTGCATTTGACAGGTTTTCCTCAACAACAGAGCCACGGTTTTTTGATGCAGGTTTTCCTTCACACATTAGGTAATGCACATCAACCTTGTCATTTGCAAGCAAGGGTAACTTCATATCCTTAACCGGTGGTGCAGTCCCGCCAGGCAGTCGTGTAGATATGCTGTTATCTATAAGGGCCTTCACAGTAGTTGGCTTTATATCGAATTCAGGCATACTACATGGTTTATCGGCTGGCGTATTAATAGCTATTGTGCGTGGAGAAACAGAAAGAATCCTCCCCAGAAATATATAGTCATTAAACTTGTCGTCGCGAGTAATGTTTCGGCGTGACGCCCCTGTGTCTATGTAGACTTTTGTGACTTGCCACATGCCATTCATAAATGGAGGCAATGGCTTAACATTGGTGCCTTTACTACTCCCTGCCTGACACGCAGACACTGCGAATGTAATAAAAATAAAAACACCACAAATTGACCGAATAAAATTATACATATCTATTATATCATCACATAATTAATAGTAAGCATCACACTTTCCTTAATTTCCCATAATCAGAAAAAAGGTACAATACAACCTCAAGTTGTCGCCGGGTTGTTAGTCCATCTACAACTTTCCCTCCAGATGTATTGGCTGTCATCATTTGCATTAAGCCATCTTTTACTTTTCCCTGATTAAAAGGCGTAGCAATTCTGTACCATACGGTCCCTAAATTATAGGCTAGTGAAACCAGTGCATCGAATTCATGCTGAAGCAAGTTAATGGAAATTCTTTTACGCACCTGTTCTTCGTAATACGGTGTAATAATATTCAATAATTTCATTTCCTGCTTTACCGTTAGATCTACAAGATCAAAACTATTATCGCAAAAGCTTTTGGCTTTAGCCCCCGTCAAGCCTGCACCTTTTGCAATTGATTTCGCTGTATCGTTATCAATACCTATTGAGGTTATATCACGGATAATTTTAGCTTGACTACGCTCCTTCAGATCATAACCAGGGCCAAGGGTAACGCCACTACTACCTTTTGGCCAATGAAGACGATTACTCTCATTTCGCTTCGCTTCTCTGGTATAAATAAATTGCATACCACTGGCTGATGTCTTTAATTGCGAAGGGTGTTTGGCAAGCTCTTTTGAATCTCCTGCATTCCTGGCCATGGATGCGCCTCGAAAACCATCTGAACCCAAACGTTGCACTAAAAAGTTAAGCGTATCATCCGATAGTGTCCTGACTTTGCTGGTCTTCGTCTTGCTTGTTGGTTTCTTGTTACTTTCAGGTTTGCTCTCCTTGTCATCATCAGAAAAACCGAGTGCAGTCCATGTTTTTGTCCCCACAACCCCGTCCGCAAGGAGTTTTTTCTTGCGCTGAAAATTTCGGACCGCACGGTCTGTTTGCGTTCCAAAAAACTCGGTGGTTGGTTGAATCTTAAAACCCTCGGATGTGAGCTTTTCCTGAAGTTTGCGGATATCAGGTCCGCGGCTGCCATACCTTATTGTTTTCATGTTAGTCCCTTGTTAGATCGATTAAGCAATATATGACTAAAAACAATGGATTACTGAGAAACCATTATTATGGTGCGCCATATTCCACAAAGATAAACTATATCGCTATATATCCACTACAGGCAAGCATAATTATTATGTTGCAAACAACTCTGTATAAGGAAAGAATCGTAAAGGGGACCTTCTAGAGGGATTAAATAATATACAATTCTGCCGA
>JAOULU010000184.1 GCA_029881855.1 Nitrosomonas sp.
CAACGCAGGATTTAATAATGGTTCCATATAAGCAACAAGATGATCTGTTTTCATCACCATAGGATCACCACCAGTAATTAATAAGTCACTAATTTTCTGATGTTTTCCCAAATAAGCATGTAACTGCTCTGCTTCTTTATTTGAGAAACGTAATGCTTTATCCCCAATAAACTGCGCCCAACGAAAACAAAAGCTACAAAAACTATGGCAAACTTGTCCCTGGCTTGGGAAAAACAATACCGTCTCACGATATTTATGTTGAATACCTTGCATGTATTCATCATCCATCCTCGGTACATTTAGGGACAATTGTTCAGCGGGATGAGGATTTAATCGCTGTCGAATTTCATTAACCGTTTGTTGAATCAAATTACGGTCAGCTGTACTTTCTAATACTGCCGCCATCTGTTCAAAATCACCCTCCGACAACATACCTTTTTGTGGAAAAACCAATTGAAAAATTGGATCTTTTGGAATGTTATTCCAGTTAATCAAATGATCTAGAACATATTGATTAACACGAAATGGCAATACTTTCGCAACAACCTTCATTTCAAAAAGTTGTTGCTCAGATAACCGATTTAACGCTTCAATCTTGTCTAACTGCCTCTCAGTAAAGACTTGAAATCGCTCAGGTGTATCATCAAATTGTTCCGCAAGAACTTGTTTTTTTATAAATTGTATGACGGGCGTCATATCTTCTCTCCGTTCTCATGTTAATTATTTTAGGGAGAAATTACCACGAGACAAATAGTAATGGTATGTCATTTTCTATCTTGTAATTAAGATGTCAAGTTCCCAAATAATAAAAAAATTTACTCTATGCCAAGCATGAGTAGACCTTATGGTTATAATTATTACTGCTACGAGCAGCAACTTAATTTAACTGCATTGTCGCAACCCTTACTTTAATTAAGAGTATTCTATCTCATCATACATTTAATCCAGTATTTTTATTGTTTAAAGAGTATCGACTGGAATAAATGGCGCCCTAGAGACGATTCGAACGTCCGACCTACCCCTTAGGAGGGGGTTGCTCTATCCACTGAGCTACCAGGGCAATTCATTTTAGGCATTTTACGCTAATATTCCGTTATGAATAAACCTAAACGACCAGATCGTACCCAACCTCCAGATTCTAATAAGTTACCACAAACAATAATTGTTCTCGGCTTGGTCAGCTTCTTTAACGATTTTGCTTCTGATATCGTCATTCCACTTATCCCCATATTGCTAGCAACTGTTTTAGCTGCTGGACCTATTGCATTGGGATTTATTGAAGGCGTTGCAGATGCATTAGCTTGTTTTGTTAAATTATGGGCAGGCCGACATTCAGACGTTATGAGTGGACGACGTAAAGGCTTGGCTGTTACAGGCTATACACTTTCCAATTTCTCGCGCCCACTGTTGGGGTTAGCGGGCTCCTGGGTGACTGTTTTAATTTTACGTAGTATTGATCGCATTGGCAAAGGACTACGCAGCGCGCCACGTGATGCGATGGTTGCTGATGCAACACCACCTCATATACGGGGTTATGCCTTTGGTTTCCATCGTGCTTTGGACAATGCAGGTGCAGTTGCAGGTGGATTAACTGCTGCGGCTGTATTAGCGTGGTCTGATTTAAGTCTTAACGCAGTAATTTTATGGTCAGCACTCCCGGGATTGATTGCTGTATTCCTTATAAGTGTTGGCATAACAGAAGAAAAAAGGATTACTAAACCACAATCACTATTGCTTCCCTTGCAACCCCTAAGATGGTCCGCACTTTCACAACCCATGCGGCATTATCTGCTCGTATTGATGCTTTTTACCTTTGCACGTGCATCTGAGACTTTTATTTTATTACTCGGTCACCAACTCGGATTAGAGGTTGTTGAACTGTTATTGTTATGGTCAGCATTAAATTTTTCTAAGGCTATTACTTCAACTTATGGCGGACAATTAGCCGACCATTTTGGACGTGGCAACTTAATATTACTTGGTTGGATAACATTTTCAGTGTCGTTCTTGATGTTTAGTCTTGCAACAAACAATACTGAATTATGGATAATCAGTATCTTCTATGGTTTATTTATGGGCATGAGTGAAGGTGCTGAGCGAGCATTAATCAGCGACTATGCGCATTCCAATGAACGAGGCACGGCTTTTGGCTGGTATTATTTAACCAACGGCATCGCAGCCATTCCGGCAGGACTGCTATTTGGCTTTGTCTGGTATCTTTATAGTGCGGCAACTGCATTCTTGTTTGCCAGCATAATAGCCATTTTCGCAGCATTATTATTGCGCCTCTGGGCATGGCCAACAAAGCAAAAAGTTTAAAATAAATACGGAGAATCATCATGGAGTGGCTAATAACAACAATCCTCTTAATTGCTACAATACTATTTTTTTGGTTTCGCATATGCTCCAAAAACCCAATCAAAATTGGACAATCTGCACCAAATTTTGAAGCTATTGATCAACATGGAAACCTGCATACGCTAGAGAATTTTAAAGGTAAATGGCTGGTAATGTATTTTTATCCTAAGGACGACACGCCCGGGTGTACAAAACAAGCATGCGCATTTCGTGATGACCTCAAGAAACTCTCAGATCTAGACGCGCAAGTCATTGGTATCAGCGTGGACAATACGCTTAGCCACGCTGAATTCGCCAATAAATACAACTTACCGTTTCCACTGCTGGCTGACAACAAAACCGATATCTCTAAAAAATACTATTCGTTAATAAACTTAGGTATTATAAAATTTGCTCAGCGCAATACATTTCTGATTGATCCGCAAGGTAGAATTGCCAAGGTCTATTTATCAGTTAGCGCTACGCGTAATTCAACCGATATCATTGAAGATTTAAAACATTTACATGCAATGTAATGGCTTCTTTTGATACGAATCAACATTAGAATAGTCTATTGCTGCAAAATTCGCTTTAAAACGATGACAATTAAAGGGGCATAATGGCAGACTTTACTGAAGACCAATTAACGCAACTAAAAGCTGCTATGCAAAAACGATACATAGCACTTCAAGAAGAAATCCGTAGCGAACTGGCACACTCAAATAGCGGCTTTGATATTAGCTTGGCCGACAACATAAACAATATCCCGGATGATATTGATACAGCACTAATCGACAAACAAATTAATGAAATGCGTGAACTTGAAGTATCTCTAAAACAATTTATGGAGCTGGAATTTGGTGACTGTATTGATTGCGATGGTGAAATTGGGTTTAATCGACTAATGGCTTATCCTTCCGCACAGCGTTGTATACAGTGTCAAAATCAATATGAGAAAACTTTTCCACATGAATCAAATCCTTCACTGTAGATGCCTATCTACAATGTTAGATGATCTACGCTTTAAGTAAGATCACGACTGCACCACCACCACCATCTTCTGGTCTGGCTTGACAAAAAGCCAGAACGTCGCTGCGTTGCACCAGCCAGTTTCCGATCCTGGTTTTTAGGACCGGTTCGTGATTCTTTGAACTCAATCCCTTGCCATGTATAACACGAACACATCGAAAGCTTTTTTGATTACACATATCCAGAAATGCCACCAGCTCTCGCCTTGCTTCGTCACGGGTAAAACCATGTAAATCCAGGTAGGCTTGAATACCCCAATAGCCACGTCGCAAGCGCCGAAGCGTTCGCCGTGACATCCCTGGCCCCAAATAAGACCATTCATCGCCAGCCTCAATTTCTAATGAAACATGATCAGAAAGAGAATCTTCTGCAGGCACATGTCCTTGATACTTTGTTTTTTGCGGTATCGCTGACGGCTGAGGCAATTTCTCAACTATCTTATTGGCTGTTGGCAAAGGTGCCACACCAGACATGGCATCACGAAATAACGCTATCTCATTTTCGTCCTCAAGTGAATCTGGCTCAGACTCCTTATCCTCCCGCACAATTCTAACCTAGCCTAAATCATCCAGATATTTCTCTGCATCCAATGCAGCCATACAACCACTTGCTGCGCTGGTTACTGCCTGTCGATAGATGTGATCTTGAACATCACCTGCAGCAAAAACTCCCGGAATACTGGTAGCCGTCGCATTACCATGATTACCGCTATGGGTA
>JAOULU010000185.1 GCA_029881855.1 Nitrosomonas sp.
TGCACCACCCAGAGGATTATCCTGTACCCAAACCGCAACAACAATACCCAAGGTGGCACTAGCGGCGAGTGATGCTGAATGCGCATTAACAGGATTGCTTACTCCATCATCACTTAACAAACTGGCAGTCGTCCAACTGCTGCCGTTATATTCGCTGGCATAAATCGTTGATTGAAAGGGTAGTGATTCACTGTGGCGTTGCCAAACGGAAATAAACGATCCGTCACTATTGCTCACGACTTGTGGCTGACTACTCGCTCCCGTGTGGCTGCTATCCAGCTCGGCAGGTGTCGACCAGGTATTGGTGCTGTTATCAAATAAGGAAAAATAAGCTTTGCTGACACCGACACTGTCTTTTGCTTCCCATACGGCTATTCCATTACCTGTGTTATTGATTGCTGTTTGCGGCTGACTGACAAAGCCTGGTGTTTTGTTTTCGCGGGTTTCAGTAACACCACTACCGGTTTCGCCAATTGTGGCGATGGACGTCCACTCACCCGTGGCTAGCGTGGTGGGTGAATCCCAGACGATATGATTAGCGAAATCCTCAGTGGCAGATTTGCGGCCTAAGCTCGCCATGATTTTTACCCGGCTTGAGACATCATAGTGACTGTGGTTATGGTTAGCATGGGCAATATTCGCATCTAACCCAGTGTCAGCATCCTGTTTGTATTCGATTTGTTGCCAGACACTAATTGCATCAAAACTATTGTTCATGGCGCTGTGAGCGCGGGAGTTATCACCACCACGACTAATAGTTTGAGGCTCCTGCCACGGGCCTGTCGTCTGGTTTTTCTCACAGGCGCTTAATGCAAGCATGGCCACCAATAAAGCTAATAATCCCAAATAGTTTTGATGTTTATTATCTAAATACATAAATTCCCTCACAATTTCTTGGTGGTGTGAGTTAATAGATGGGTGGTTTCGCAAATAGGTAAGCGCAACACCTAATTTCGTCGTTGACTTAAGTCCTGGTTTCTCCCCCCCATCAGGACACCGTTGTGAACATAGCAAAAAGCCCCTGGAACTGCCAGATTTGTCGTAAAATTATTCGCTTAGCTTGATTTGTTGGAGCGGAATTCAAATGGCGAGGAATTTCTTCAGATTGTGCAATAAACAGTAAATATCAAAGCCGTAATTGCCGATTTATTAGCCATTGTTTGCTAGGAATTCACCATGCTTATTTTCAGACTTCTTCTTATTTTGTCACTGAGTTTCCCTGTATTTGCAGTAAAATCGCATAATCCAATTAATATCACCACTGCCTTGCAAAAAGATGGTGATGCTGCGGCAACACTATTTGTAGCAGTGAATACAGACATCGAAATGAGTGATGTCAAAATCAGTATTATCACACCTAATTATGTAACCCATGTCAGTGGTGAAAATACCTGGCAGGGTACAATCGCCGTTGGCGAAACCACGCGCATTAACAGTCAATATAGCCTAGCAAATTTAGTCAGCAATCAAACCGACCCTGATGGCAATGGCGGAACTGTTTTACTCAAAGGTCATCATTATGCACGCGACTGGGTTGTGCATGTGAGTGGGCGTGCCGCTGGAATTCCTTACGTGAATGTTGCACGTAATAGTACCTTGGAAATTGGCATTGGTGAGCCTGCACCTAGCCATAGCCCTGAATTCAAAGCCACAGCCCAGGAGTTTCCACCCTTATGAAACAATTGCTGCGTTTATTTATTTTGTTAGTGATAATTTTCAGCCTTGTTGCATGTGAACAGCAAGCGACTAAGGATGATGAGGATGGGGTGAACGAGAGCGCATTTGTTTTGTCAAAAATTTCTGCTTGCGCCATCCAAGCGCCGTTACAATCCAATATGCTCAATGGTTATGCTTGTTATGCCGATCAACAACTTCTTAGCTCTGGGTTGGTTTGGCAAAGCAAACCCATTCGTCAAGCGGTGATTCAAGTGTTGCGTAATAGCGATGATGCGATCCTGCAACAAACCCAAAGCAATAATGAAGGTTATTACGAAATCAGTTTGGCTAGTCTAGCTAATAATGAAACCTATCGTGTACGGGTTTTATCTGAAGGTGGTTTCGCCACGCCCGCGAGTCGAGTCTTAAATCAAAATGCTTATGTTTATGCGATGTCGAGTAGCAATTTCTCGGTGGATGCGCAGGGTGTGAATCGCGATATGATTGCGTCGAGTACCGTCGTAGGCCAAGTGTTTAATATTCTCGATCAAGTCGTGGATGCGGAAAATTATTTATTAAGCGTCGCCAATGTCGGCATGGCGCAGCATATTGATTTAGTTTGGTATGATGGTAAAGCCAGTGGTTCCTATTACTGTCCCAGTAGTTGCAGTGGTGGTGCAGCAGTTATTCATTTACTCGGTCATGTTAATGATTCTGATGGTTATGATGATGCGGTCATTCTGCATGAATACGGTCACTTTATGATGGACCAATATTCTGCGGATGCATCACCAGGTGGTACCCATTATTTACACCAAACCAACCAGGATCTGCGTTTATCTTGGTCAGAAGGCGCCGCAACTTTTTTTGCCTCAGCAGTTAAAAATTGGATTGGTGAGATTGATCCTGATCAATATTTGGATACGGACGGTCAGGGCTACGCACTTATTGAATATTATGCAGAAGCACCCCGTGATACTTATGTGCCTAGTGCATTTAGCAATGCGGTACTCGGTATTGCGAATGAGGTCGCGGTAACCGTGGCATTGTGGGATGTGCTAGACAATAATAATGAGGAAAATTTTGATAGTGTTAGTGAAGAAACTGTATTGTGGTCGGTTGTTAAAAGCATGAAAAATGTTATCAATGTTAGCTTCCAGGATTTTTGGGATATGTGGACGGGTGGCTCATTAAGTGCCGTGGTGGAAGATCGACAAATGTATTTGCAAGCAGACGCATTTGAACCGAATGATAGCTGGCAGACGGCTAAATTATTAGACATTGGTTTGATCAATGAGCAACTTCATAGTTTTCATTCTGCCTCGGATTTGGACTGGGTTAAATTAAGTTTAACCAGCGTCCGAGCCTATACCATTGAGGCGCGTAAAGAATTAAACGGTGGTTTAGTGCAGTTGACCTTATTTGATCAAAACGGTGTCGCGGTCAGCGAAGGCCTTGATGTCAATAGCAGTGCCAGTCGGTTGTATTTCACGCCTGTCAATGCGGGTGATTATTATGTGCGTATTTCCCATCACCCGGATATGCCGAGCATTAATCGCTACGGTTCCTATCAAATAAGCTATTTCTAATTTACCGCAAAAAATGTCTCATCAATTGCAACCAAAAACCCAAGAATAAGTCTAACTTGTTGCAATATTTAATGATTTAATAATCTAAAGTGTTTAGAATCTTAGATTACTATAGTGCTTTACCGGCGCTTTGGAAAATAAACCATTTCGATTGAAAAGACGATGAGCCTACGAATCTCAATTTTATTGACTACCGTAATCATTTTGTTTGCGCCTTCGGTTTTTGCCACCAAGGCAAGCGGACCCTTAAGCATTGAAATCAATGCAAAGCCGCTGAAAAACAATGCAGTGGAAATAAGCGTGAGCTTTGTTGCTGCAATTGATTTGTCGAATGTGAATGTTGAACTTTCCGCGAGTCCTGGCGCAAAAAAAATAGAGGGTGAGCCAATGTGGCAAGGTGGGCTTGTCGCGAAAAAAATTCAAAAACTTGTAGTGCGCTACCAACTCCCTTCACCACCTTCGCAATCCCCTTGGATAGCGACTATTCGTGGGCAATCAGAAAATATTAGTTTTGGCAAACAAGCCAGTTTGATTTTTCCAGCAAGTAGTACTGTTACCGGGGTTGTGCAGCAGTCTAATCGCCGTGCCCCAATTAAAGCGGGTGCTGAAGAATATCGAGCGCCATGAAGTTACCAGTTTTTTTTATTAGCTTAGTCATTCTATTGAGTGCCTGTGTGCATCCTATTGAGTCGCATGAAGAAACTTATGATGTAGGCTCTATCGTCATTGAGCAATGTGATGACTCGATTAGTGAAGAGCAAAGTGAAAACACGATTGCTGGATATGTTTGTTATGCCAAGCGGTTTGTCGAGTACGAACAG
>JAOULU010000186.1 GCA_029881855.1 Nitrosomonas sp.
AATCTCAGACTCAACGCTAATTTCATAACCCTCTTCATCATCTTTAGCCGCCACGCCAAATGATTTGATCTGTATACTCCCTTCAGCGTATGCTACCAATGGTAGTAACATTGCTGATAACAAAGTTATAAAAATAATAAATTGTGATTTTGCTCGCCACATAAACTACGACTACGCTATATTTTCTGCAACAGGGTAAAAAAGAAACCGTCATGCTGAATGTTAGGCAGTAATTGCCCTTCAATCATTGTCATTTCTGAAACTGGCAATAAGCATGCGTCAGAGTGCTCTTGTAGAAATCGTTTTATTTGTAAGCTGTTTTCTTCAGCAAAAATTGAACACGTTACATATAGCAATTTACCATTACAGCTCAGTATTTTCCACAAAGCATTCAGGATTTCTTCCTGAATTTTAACAAAATTATGTACGTCACTCTCGCGGCGCAACCACTTAATATCAGGGTGTCGGCACACAACGCCTGATGCAGAACAAGGCACATCAGCCAAAATACGATCAAAAGGCTTTCCATCCCACCACCCATCCGGGTTTGCTGCATCACCACATACAAGTTGATCAACTTGCATTTTCAAGCGCTGCAAATTCTGTTCTACTTGGGCCAAACGCGCTTCATCATTATCTAGTACGGTTAATGTTATATCCGCCAATTCTAGCAAGTGTGTGCTTTTACCACCCGGTGCAGCACATGCATCCAATACACGCATGCCATCATGTACATCCAAAAATGGTGCTGCTAACTGTGCGCCGGCATCTTGCACAGACACCAACCCTTCAGTAAAACCAGGTAATTTATCCACTGCAACTGGCTGCACCAGTTTAAGCGCGCCATGCCATAAAGACTCTGCATCCATGCCTTGCTCACTCAGTAACTTACGGTAACCCTCAACACTAATCATGCGTTGATTAACTCTCAAAGTCATGGGTGGACGCTTATTATCCACCTCCAATATAAACTGATAATTTTGTGGGTATTCCACCTGTAATTTATCAATCCACCATTGTGGATGGGAATAGCGGCCAATCTCTTTTTCTGCTACTTGTGCTAACAAAACCTCACGTTGGCGAATAAAATTGCGTAATATTGCATTCACCAGCCCTTGCATACCCCTACCTTTTTCCAATGTCCGTGAGGTTGAAACTGTGTAATTGACGATTGCGTGTGGCGGTGTTTTACTATACTGCAACTGATACAAGCTAACTAACAATAAATAATGCAAAGACTTATCACGCAAAGCCTTTTTTAACAAAAGCTCCAATATCGCTTCAAGCTGACCGTAGAAACGCAATACACCATAACTCAAATCCTGAATTGCACCACGTTGCTGACTCGTCAATGCAGGGTAATCACTCCAAGACTCTTGCAAAACCCCCGTCAAACTCGCACCCGCCAACACCTTTTTCACTACAGACACCGCAACACGCTGGGTTTTAATCATGCTTCAGAGCCAATATACTTTACCGCCTCAAAATATTCCCCAATCTGCATAACATGGCCAGCTAAAAAGTTTTCGGCATTTAATTTCTTTCCGCCAGCTTTTTGTATTATCTCTAGTCTAAGCAAACCCATACCACATGACACTGTAATACCATCGCGATCTATTCCCATGATTTCTCCTGGCTGACTCGCCTCACCCTCAACCAATTGTGCTCGCCAAAGCTTAATCATTTTTCCTTGAAAATACGTAAATGCGCCAGGACTTGGGTTAAATGCGCGTATCGCACGATTGATTTGCTTTGCGGTTTGCTGCCAATCAATTTGCGCCTCATTTTTCTTTATTTTAGATGCATAACAAGCCAACGCCTCATCCTGAACGACCGGATCAAACTCCCCCTGAGATAATAGCGCCAACGCCTCTATAATACTTTGCGCCCCCAGAATACTTAGTTTATCGTGTAAAGACTGTGTAGTATCATTTTGCTCAATATCCACCTCATGACTAAGTAGCATGGCCCCTGTATCCAAACCTGCATCCATTTGCATAATGGTGATACCAGTGTTCTGATCACCCGCCAAAATAGCACGTTGAATGGGTGCTGCGCCGCGCCAACGAGGCAATAAAGAAGCATGAATATTCAAACAACCATACCGAGGGATTTTCAATACAATGTCGGGCAAGATCAATCCGTAAGCAGCTACAACCATCACATCTGCGTTAAATGCTTGCAGTTGTTCATGCAGCGTTTGACTTCTTAGTGATTGTGGCTGCAACAATACAAGCCCATGTTGCGCTGCTAGTTGTTTCACAGGGCTAGCCACCAATTTCATTCCCCTACCTGCAGGACGGTCTGGCTGAGTAAGCACCAACACAATTTCATGACCAATACTGATTAACGCATCAAGTGCAGTAGCTGCAAAAACCGGGGTTCCGGCAAAAATAATTTTCATCTCTAAATGTATTCGTTGCCGTTTATTTACATGATCACAATGAATCAAGTATAAAAAATAAAGCAGGTTCCAGGCATCACATAAACCCGCAAAATATACTTATAAACAACATAATGTCACATTATACTACGTTGTTTTTTCTTTAGTTTTGCTAAAGCTCGCGCTTGTTTTAACGCCGACCAATATTCCACAAATACCTTGCCCACCAAATGATCCATTTCATGCTGGATACACACCGCAAGCAATCCTTGGGCATCTAAAACAAATGATTTTCCGTCAGCATCTATAGCCTGCACAGTAATAGACTCGGCACGACGCACTTTTCCATAGATGCCAGGGACAGACAAACAGCCTTCTTCATAATCAGATTGTCCACTATTAGCAACAATTTCAGGATTAATTAGAACAAGTAATTGATTATGTTCCTCCGAAATATCAATCACAATAATCCGCTCATGCACATCGACCTGAGTCGCAGCCAAACCAATACCAGGCGCTGCATACATTGTTTCTGCCATATCTTTTATAAGCAAACGAGTTTTATCAGTAACTTTTGCAACCGGTACCGCCACAGTATGCAGCCGATCATCCGGATATTGTAATATCTTTAGAATAGCCATGAAAAAGTCGTGTAAATTAACAAACTGAAATTAATAATTAAATCGTATTATTGTCAAGCAACAGTGTGCTCAACAAACTTTAATTCTGCAATTGGGGTCATTCATGCACCAGTCTATTATATCGATGATTTTATTCTTCAGCCTGCTTTCTGTGCAGCCTGCCCATGCCGACGTCATTCAACTACGCAGTGACGCACCTGAACGCCACGTCGTTGTTCAGGGTGACACACTGTGGGATATTGCATCACGATTCCTAAATGACCCTTGGCTTTGGCCACAAGTATGGGGACTGAATCGTGAACAAGTAAGAAACCCTCATAAAATATACCCAGGTGACGTGATTGTTTTAGAGCGAACCCTCCAAGGAATCCGTCTAACACTTGCCACAGATAAAGAAACAATAAAGTTATCACCCACAATACGATCAACAAAATCTAGTTTTACTGCTATCCCCAGCATCCCCGCGTCAGCAATTGAGCCCTTCCTAAGCCAACCGTTAGTCATTGAGAAAAATAGTCTTGCTAACGCTCCATATTTACTCGGAACAAGTGATAATCGCGTTATTCTTGCCGCAGGCAACACAGTCTATGCTAGCAATCTTCCTGATGATAAAGGCAAGATCTGGCAAATTTTTCGCCCAGGTAAAGCACTGATAGACCCTGATCGAGGTGGCAGAATATTAGGCTATGAAGCAACATACCTCGGCGATTCCAGGGTTAACGTTTTTGATGATATCAGCACAATGACGATCACAAGCAACACTCAAGAAATACTTAAAGGTGATCGACTGGTTCCCGCCCCCGGTATGATTTTTAATAATTATGTGCCGCGAGCACCTGAACAAAATATTAAAGGGCGAATAATTTCTGTTTATGGTGGCGTTACTCAAATCGGCAAAGGTGCTATTATTACACTCAATCAGGGAGCAGAAGATGGACTAGAAATGGGGCATGTCCTTGCTGTCAATCGTAGAAGTCAGGCTAAAACACTAAAAGGGAAAATTGTTGAATTACCAGAAGAAC
>JAOULU010000187.1 GCA_029881855.1 Nitrosomonas sp.
ACTGCTATTTTACAAACTTGATTTAAGCGATTTGCAAATGATTTGGTGAATGCCTCCGGCATGTGTTGCGCTATCAAAATACCCGGAGAATCTGGTGGCAATTTAATGAGAAAGTTTTTAATCGCCTCTGTACCACCCGTGGATGCACCCACAATGATAAGCTTCTCCGTTGATGCTATTCTATTTGATACTGATGGCAATACCGCGTCAGCAGTTTCGCTCTTAGCTGGTGTACGTGAAACATGTTGCTTTATTCGCGCGGCCTTTGCCGCACGAATTTTATGCGCAATTTCATCACTATATTCTTTTAAACCTGTAGAAATATCAATTTTGGGCTTAGCAACAAAATCAATAGCACCAAGTTCTAGCGCACGAAAAGTTATATCTGAACCTTTCTCGGTTAGTGTAGACACCATCACCACAGGCATCGGTCTTAGCCGCATTAGCCGTTCTAAGAAGTCCAACCCATCCATCTTAGGCATTTCAACATCTAGCGTAAGCACATCAGGGTTCATTTCACGGATCATCTCACGGGCTACTAATGGGTCAGATGCTGAACCTATGGCTTCCATATCACGCTGACTGTTAATGATCTCACTGAGTAGTTTGCGTATTAACGCAGAGTCATCAATAATTAATACCCTTATCTTTTTCATAACTCGCACTCACTCTAATCAAGAAATAGGACATTTTAGGAAAACAATTCTATATCTCCACTCGGCTTAGCATTACCTAAACGCTTGCTGTAATCTTTCTCACGTTTTGAAATGGTATCGTTATGTGTCGATTTAAGTTTTTTGACCATTACCTTGCTGTTTTTTGGGAAGAAATAAACCTTGCGTGGATAAATATCTACAAGATCTTTGGCAACCACACGAATGTTTTCCATTTCCAGAAACTCTAGAACAAATTTAGCGTTGCGTTCCCCAACATTCGCAATTGTAAGCCCACTTAACACATTACCACCACCAAACACCTTTGCTTCAAGATTGGCCCGACGAGCTCCTAATTTTAATAACTCATTAATAAGCACTTCCATAGCATAAGTCCCATAACGCGCTGAAGCATTAATAGGACCATTCTCATCTTGACCAGCATCCGGCAGCATAAAATGGTTCATACCACCAATACCGCTTACGCTATCTCGAATGCAAGCGGCAACACAAGAACCGAGTACCGTAACCAGCAACAGATCTTTACTAGTCACATAATACTCGCCAGGAAGCAGCTTAACTGCCTGATTATTATGTACCCTATCAAAATAGAAGTTACTCGCCACCTGTTTGTCAGCTACTTGTTTGTCAGCTACTTCGATCATGGCTCACTCCCGGGAACTTTTGTTAGCTCATAAACCGTTTTCTCTCGCAGTTTGAATAGGTCCACAGCATGCTGAAAACTTTCCGAATGACCCGCAAACAACAGTCCATCTTTCGCTAATAGGGGTACAAATTTCTTTAAGATTTTATATTGTGTTGGCTTATCAAAATAAATCATGACATTTCGACAGAAAATTGCATCAAAAGGGCCGCGAATTGGCCAGCCATCTTCTAACAAATTGAGTTGTCGGAATGTAATCAGGTTCCGAAGTTCTGGACGAACTCTTGCTGAGCCTTCATGGACCCCTGTTCCTTTAAGGAAAAAACGTTTTAATTTATCTTTTGGCAATTTCTCTAGCCGATCAAGCGAATAAACACCTTGTTGCGCTGTCTCCAAAACATTGGTATCAAGGTCTGTTGCTAAAATATGAACGGGTGGCGTCATTGTCTTAAATGCCTGTACCATGGCCATAGCCATTGAATAAGGTTCTTCACCAGTGGAAGATGCGCTACACCACAGTTGAATTTTTTGGTTATTGCTACGTTTCTCGACATGTTTTTCCAACATTGGAAAATGATGTTGTTCACGAAAAAAAGCGGTGAGGTTAGTGGTTAGTGCATTTGTAAATGCTTCCCACTCTTCAGAGTTGTTCTTATGCTCTAAATAGGATAGATACTCATCAAAACTATTTAGCCCTTTTGCACGTAAACGCTTGGCAAGACGACTATACACCATATTCTGCTTACTTGGAGCTAATGAAATTCCAGCACGCTCATAAATGAGTTTTTTAATGCGTTCAAAATCTTTTGACGTAAATTTGTATTCACGCGCACCACTCACAGCACTGGCATCATCATCGTTTATGATTGTTCCCATGATCTACCCAAAATTGAATATGAACTACCGACAACCATCTTCATTAACGAAATTTTTGATTGCAGCAATTTGTATTGAATGTTAGGTACGGGTTAGCATTTATCACCATCCTATACGTACCATACCTACCATACGTACCACACTTCACACCTTCGCATTCAATACAAACTTGCTACAACTGCTGGACGAACTTAAAACTCCTCCCAAGTATCATCATCGCCACCAGACGCCGCTTTCTTACGTGGTTGCGCTGCAGCAGGTTCGCTTGCTGCTGGTGCTGCCGATGCGGCCTTTGTTGCCGGACCACGATTTGGCAGTTTAGCAACGGCTGGTGGGCGGCTAGCTTTCTGTACAGGTGCTGCTGCCATACCCATACCACCTGATAACTTAAACACTGAAACCGCTTGTGATAATGCTTGCGCTTGATCCTGCATAGATTCAGCAGCAGCAGATGCCTCTTCAACCAACGCGGCATTCTGTTGCGTGACTTCATCCATTGATGTCACGGCCTGGTTAACCTGCTCAATACCAGAGCTTTGTTCCTGTGATGCTGCAGAAATCTCAGCCATGATATCTGTTACACGCTTAACAGAACTCACAATTTCATCCATGGTTGTACCGGCTTCATCAACCAAACGTGTACCATCTTCTACCTTACTAACTGAATCACCAATTAACTCTTTGATTTCTTTAGCTGCTGCCGCTGAGCGTTGTGCTAATGTACGCACTTCAGTTGCAACAACTGCAAAACCACGGCCTTGTTCACCTGCACGTGCCGCCTCGACCGCTGCATTCAATGCCAGAATATTAGTCTGGAAGGCGATACCATCAATCACACTAATAATATCGACAATCTTCTTGGAGCTATCATTGATCGAACTCATGGTCTGTACCACCTGACCAACAACGGTACCACCTTTTACCGCTACTTCTGAAGCGCCAGCAGCCAGTTGATTGGCTTGACGAGCATTATCAGCATTCTGTCTCACCGTTGATGTTAATTCCTCCATTGAAGATGCCGTTTCCTCCAAGCTTGATGCCTGCTCTTCTGTACGCTGACTTAAATCCTGGTTACCTGAAGCGATTTCACCTGATGCAGTGGTAATCGAATCAGTACCTAAACGTACTTTTCCTACCAAATCGACCAGGTTATCATTCATTTGCTTCAAAGCTTGCAACAAACGTCCTGTTTCATTGGTTGAGTTCGCATCAATTCGACTGGTCAAATCACCCGAAGCAACAGCATTAGCAACCCTAATTGCTTCATCTAACGGCCCGACAATCGCGCGGATTAGAAAAACTCCAACAATCAACGCCAAGGCAACCCCCAGCATAACAGCAACGCTAGTGATCATAAAAATGAAATTAAAATTGTCTTGTGCTTCATTATATTCTTGCTGTGCAACTCTCGCCTGTAAGTTAATCAAATCAAATATACTTTTATGCAGTATCGAAAACTTTGCAGCAGCATCATTTTGAGCGTTATCCCGCGCGCCTTCAAAATCACCCTTAACGGCCATTTGCATGGTGCGATTACGCGATTCAACATAAGCTGATTCGTTTAGCATATACGCATCAGCAAATGCAGCTTCTTCTGTTGTCAGCGTAGTCGCCATAAATCCAGTCCATATTTTCTTAATTTCCGCATCACGTGTAGCCGTATCTGCCAGACGTGCCTGTGCAACTCCCGTATCACCCGAGTTTGCCGCTAATACAGCATTTAATCGAATCACCTGCCAGTGGTCAT
>JAOULU010000188.1 GCA_029881855.1 Nitrosomonas sp.
CTCAACAGTGTTGGCGGAAGAACGCGGGCGCTATAGCTCTTATAAAGGCAGTTTGTGGGACAAAGGTATTTTACCGCATGACTCGCTGGATGAGTTACGCAAAGAGCGGGGTGGTTATGTTGAAGTAGATTTGTCGACCACTCAGGATTGGGACGCATTGCGCAAGCGTATTAAGAAACACGGTATGCGTAATTCTAATTGCTTGGCCATTGCGCCAACGGCAACCATTTCCAATATCGTTGGCGTTTCAGCCAGTATAGAGCCAACATATCAAAATCTGTATGTTAAATCTAACTTGTCTGGTGAATTCACTATTGCTAATAAATCATTGGTGAACAAGCTTAAAAAACTTGATCTGTGGGATGAAGTGATGATTTCTGATCTTAAATACTTTGATGGTGCGATTAGCAAGATTGATCGTATTCCTGAAGATGTGCGTACGCTTTATGCCACGGCGTTTGAAATGGAGCCGAGCTGGTTGATTGAAGCGGCTGCACGGCGACAAAAATGGATTGATCAATCGCAATCGCTGAATATTTATATTGCGGGAGTTTCTGGAAAAAAATTGGATGAAACTTATAAGCTAGCTTGGTTACGTGGTTTGAAAACAACCTACTATTTGCGCTCCATGGGTGCTACGGCAGCTGAAAAATCAACCGTACAGGCGGGTGCGTTAAATGCAGTACCTGCTGATGGTGGAGTGGTCAGCAGTAGCCAGGAAGTGGTAACTGAAATCAAGTATTGCGCGATTGATGATGAAAGTTGTGAGTCTTGTCAATAACGCCAGATAAATGGGTTGATTGCGAGAATCATTATTTGTATTCAATGGATTTAACTAGGTTAATTTGTTCAATGGTTTTTAAGAAGAGGAGTGAAACATGCTGACATTTGAAGATGAATCTGTTCAACCGGGAATACCATTAGCAAAAAATGCATTACCTAAAAATCATTATCCCGATGCTGATTCTCAGATGCAGCCCGTACCTCAAACACAAGCACGTGTTGTCAGTGCCGGCGAGGAAAAACTTGATCAGACCATTGCAGGTAGCGCTAATCGCAGAGTTTCTGTTGAAGATAAACAGATCATTAATTGCAGTGCCGATGTCAACCAGTTAGTACCGTTTAAATACAAATGGGCCTGGGATAAATATTTGGCAGCTTGTGCCAATCATTGGATGCCACAAGAAATCAGCATGAGTCGTGATATTGTATTGTGGAGAGATCCCAATGGATTGACCGAGGATGAACGTCGCCTGGTCAAACGTAATTTGGGGTTTTTTGTAACCGCTGATTCATTGGCGGCAAATAATATTGTATTGGGTACTTATCGCCATATTACCAACCCAGAGTGCCGTCAGTATTTGTTACGGCAAGCGTTTGAAGAAGCGATTCACACGCATGCTTATCAATATATTGTGGAGTCTTTGGGGTTGGATGAAGGAGAGATATTTAATGCTTATCATGAAGTCCAGTCTATTCGTGACAAAGATGAATTTCTCATCCCTTTCATTGATACACTGACAAATCCGCATTTTAAGACCGGTACGCCAGAAGCTGACCAAGACTTGCTTAAAAGTTTGATTGTGTTTGCTTGTATTATGGAAGGTTTGTTCTTTTATGTTGGTTTTACACAAATCCTTGCGCTGGGCCGACAAAATAAAATGATGGGTGCGGCAGAGCAATACCAATATATTTTGCGTGATGAATCCATGCATTGTAATTTCGGTATAGATGTAATCAATCAAATTAAAATGGAAAATCCACATTTGTGGACGAAGGCATTTCGTGAAGAAATTAGTGAATTGATGCGTAAAGCTGTTGCATTAGAATATCGTTATGCTGAAGACACCATGCCACGTGGTGTGTTGGGTATGAATGCGCCGATGTTTAAAGAGTACCTGCGCTATATTGCTAATCGTCGTTGTCAGCAAATTGGTTTGGATACGCTTTATGAAGATGCACACAATCCTTTTCCATGGATGTCTGAAATGATTGATTTAAAGAAAGAAAAGAATTTTTTTGAAACTAGAGTAACGGAATATCAAACAGGTGGCGTATTGAGTTGGGAATAACCATACTGATGGTGCAATAAGGAATCGGATTAGACGTATGGAATATCGAGAAGAAAAAGATGCCATGGGCGGGGTACAAGTCCCTGCTGCTAAGCTGTGGGGTGCACAAACACAGCGATCTTTGCAGAATTTCAAGATTTCCTATGAGCCGATGCCTTTTGCGTTGATTCAGGCTTTGGCACAGGTCAAGCGAGCAGCGGCCACGGTTAATCATGACCTGGGCCTGTTGGACGCAGCTAAAACCGCAGCTATTATTCATGCAGCTGACGAAGTTATTGCAGGCGAATACCATGACCATTTTCCACTGGTAATTTGGCAGACTGGTTCTGGTACACAAACCAACATGAATATGAACGAAGTGTTGGCCAACCGTGCATCAGAAATACTTGGTGGTGGGCGTGGTGCAGATCGCAAAGTACATCCCAATGATGATGTCAACAAAGGTCAGTCCTCCAATGATGTTTTTCCAACCGCTATGCACGTGGCGGCAATCCAGGTTTTGCACCATCAACTCATCCCTGCCATTCGTTTATTACGGGAAACGCTAAATGTAAAAGCAGGAGCATTCTCTGGTATCGTAAAAATTGGTCGAACACATTTACAAGATGCGACACCGTTAACATTGGGCCAAGAATTTTCAGGCTATGTGGCACAAATGGACCATGGCTTTGAGCATGTTCAGGCATCCATAGCGCATCTCAACGAATTGGCTCTGGGTGGTACAGCTGTGGGCACCGGACTTAATGCGCACCCAGAATTCGCGGAACGCGTTGCCAGCGAGTTATCCCGTCTAACAGGTCATTCATTTCTCACGGCCCCCAACAAATTTGAAGCCTTAGCCAGCAATGATGCCTTGGTGCATGCGCATGGTGCATTAAAAACACTGGCTGCGTCGTTAATGAAGATTGCCAATGATGTCCGCTGGCTTGCTAGTGGCCCACGCTGTGGTATCGGTGAACTTAAAATCCCAGAAAATGAGCCTGGCAGTTCCATCATGCCTGGCAAAGTTAACCCCACTCAATCTGAGGCTGTGACGATGTTATGTTGCCAGGTCATGGGCAACGATGTGGCCATTAATATGGGTGGCGCTATGGGTAATTTTGAGCTGAATGTCATGAAGCCCATGATCATCTATAATTTCCTTCAAAGTGTACGCTTGCTGGCTGATGGCATGGTCAGTTTTAATAATAACTGTGCGGTAGGTATTGAAGCCAATCAGGAGCGGATTGAGACCTTAATGCATAATTCCTTGATGCTGGTCACTGCGCTTAATCCACATATTGGTTATGATAAAGCTGCCGAAATTGCAAAAAAAGCACATAGTGAAGAGACGACTCTGAAAGCGGCTGCGATTGCTACAGGTTATGTCACGGCAGAGCAATTTGATACCTGGGTAGTACCGGAAGAAATGGTAGGCAAATAGCTGGTTAATCTCTGGAAACGAACCGATGATTTTGTAGCCTAATAATACTATGATGGAAAACAGAAACGTATTTTGAGAGTGTGGTTTTTGCTGTCCTTCAAATAAAGGGATCATCATGACTTTCTACATTAAGGAATGGCCAAACAAAAAGGCAATAATAATGACCGAAGATGGTGTGGTGGTTTGTACTTTTCGTAATGCCGAAGAAGCCCGAAGAGTCTGGCAAGATTGGTGTAAGGAACAAAAACACTTGGAGCGGTATCACCTGGTTGCTTAGGGGTTTGTGGGAGTGATGACTGGCTTCTCTATTATTTGTCATGGTGATATAGCTGAACTTATGATGTGTGTTTTTTAAAAGTTTCCGATGATTCTGTTTGTTTAAGCTTATTATTAGGAGTTGTTGAATTAATTAGAGTAAG
>JAOULU010000189.1 GCA_029881855.1 Nitrosomonas sp.
ATTATGCATGACTACTTAACGGGTGGTTTGACCGCTAACACAGGATTGGCTAACTGGTGTCGTGATAATGGTATGTTATTACATATTCACCGCGCGATGCACGCTGTGCTAGATCGTAACCCACACCACGGTATTCACTTCCGTGTATTAACCAAAGTATTACGCTTATCTGGTGGTGATCATCTACACTCAGGTACCGTTGTTGGTAAATTAGAAGGTGATCGTGAAGCAACCTTGGGTTGGATCGATACCATGCGCGACAGCTTCATCAAGGAAGACCGTAGCCGTGGCCTGTTCTTTGACCAAGATTGGGGTTCTATGCCTGGCGTGTTCCCAGTTGCTTCTGGTGGTATTCATGTATGGCACATGCCAGCACTGGTTGCTATTTTCGGTGATGATGCTTGCTTGCAATTTGGCGGTGGCACATTAGGCCATCCATGGGGTAATGCGGCAGGTGCTGCTGCTAACCGTGTTGCACTGGAAGCTTGTGTGGAAGCACGTAACCAAGGCCTTCAGATTGAGAAAGAAGGCAAAAGCATTCTCACTAAAGCGGCTAAACACAGTCCTGAACTTAAGATTGCCATGGAAACATGGAAAGAAATCAAATTTGAGTTCGATACCGTTGATAAGTTGGACGTAACTCACAAGTAAACAACCGAGATGGGAGGCATAAAACATAAAGTTTTTCCTCCCTCAGAACCCATTGAATTTAAGGAATAAATTATGAGTGAAGTAATTGATTACAAATCACGTGTTAGTGATCCAGCAAGCCGTAAATTTGAGACTTTCTCTTATCTACCAGCAATGAGCAAAGCGAATATTCGTAAACAAGTTGAATATTTAGTAAAGAAAGGCTGGAACCCAGCGATTGAACATACAGAACCAGAGTACCTGATGGACTCTTACTGGTATATGTGGAAACTGCCTATGTTTGGTGAAACAGACGTTGATCGTGTGTTAGCTGAAGCAGAAGCTTGCCATAAAGCGAATCCTAATAATCATGTGCGTCTAATTGGCTATGACAACTTTGCCCAAAGCCAAGGGACCTCAATGGTGATTTTCCGCGGTAAAACTGTTTAAAAATAGTATTAGTATCACCCAAGGCCCCCATTACTCGCAAGGGTTTGGGGGCTTTTTTTGACTAAAAAGTCAATCCTAAAGATCTACAACAGGAGATTGTCATGAGCAAGATTATTGACCAATACCACGTTAAAACAGAACCTTACTATCACTCAGTAAGTGACGAAATTGAATTATACGAAGCCGCCTACTCTGTACGCATGCCTATGATGCTCAAAGGCCCTACTGGCTGTGGAAAAACACGTTTTGTTGAGTATATGGCCTGGCGCCTTAAAAAGCCTCTGATTACCGTTGCATGTAACGAAGACATGACTGCGTCCGATCTGGTCGGTCGCTTCTTACTCGACGCAAAAGGAACACATTGGCAAGACGGCCCACTGGCTGTTGCTGCACGTTATGGTGCCATTTGTTATTTGGATGAGATTGTTGAGGCGCGGCAAGATACGACCGTGGTTATCCATCCATTAACGGATAACCGCCGCGTGTTGCCACTGGAGAAAAAAGGTGAACTGATCAACGCCCACCCCGATTTTCAGATTGTTATTTCTTATAATCCAGGCTATCAAAGCTTGATGAAAGACTTAAAACAATCCACTAAACAACGTTTTGGCGCCCTTGATTTTAATTACCCAGAGCATGATGTTGAATGCAAAATTGTTTCTCATGAAACTGGCGTATCAGCCGAAATTGCAGACAAACTGGTCTCCATTGCAGAACGCGCACGTAACCTAAAAGGACATGGGCTCGATGAAGGCATTTCCACCCGTATGTTGATTTATGCTGGCAGTTTGATCGTAAATAAAGTTGATGCTCATGCGGCTTGCCGTGTTGCACTGGTACGTCCCATCACAGATGACCCTGATATGCGCGATGCACTGGATGCCGCCGTGGCAACGTTCTTTTAATTAAAAAGTTGAGTGTGCTATGAGTGTTAACCTTGATGATTACGCAGAATTACTAGAAGATCTGGAACCGGAATCGGTCAATCTACTGAATAATGCATGGCCGGAAGCGGTCAAGATTTTTTCTCCGCGTGGGTTAGATAACTATCTAAAAGGCGTATCTGCGTTGCGCGGATTGGGTCGTGGCCGTGGACTGGTCGATAGTTGGATTGATGAAATTCCCATGGTTGCCAAAGAAATTGGTGAAGATGTGGTCGCTGATCTTGCAACCACCATGCTCACGATGGCGTCTAGAACCTCTGGTGCAGTTATCGAGCTGGTGCTGGCCACCGCACCCACCGCCGCTAAGCGCCTTGGTGATGCACAATTATTTCAGAATTACCTAAAATTCCTCAATACATTAATCGCCCAAGCGCCTCGTGGCGTGCGCCCAATGCTCAACAAACTGGAAATTCTGTTTGAACAGCTGACACTTGGCGGCCTACGTCGTTGGGCCATGTGGGGTGCACATGCACATCGCACCGATTATGAAGAGCAAATCAAATATTTTGGACTAGAATCTAAAGAATCCCAAGCCGTCTTACAAAAAGAACGTAAAGGTACGTTATTCGTAGACATCCAGCGTCGTATCAATATGTATATGCGTGCATTATGGGCACGAGATTTTTTCATGAAACCCACTTCAGGCGACTTCGAGACGCGTGAAGGTTACAAACCCTTCATTGAGAATTACTTCATCCATCTGCCGGATGCTTTTGATAATTATGGTGATGTCTCAGCCATTGAAGTGTACCGTGCCGCCGCTGCCCATGCTGCTGCACACCTAGTAGAAACTAAGCAACCGATCTCTGCTGAGAATATTAACCCCATGCAAATGGCGATCATTTCCGTGATTGAAGATGCGCGGGTTGAAGCACTTTCCATTCGTCGTTTTCCGGGTCTGCGCCATACATGGTCTGTTTTACACACAGCTACGCCAGAGATGAATAACAGTATCGGCGATTATCTCAACCGTCTAGCACGTGCTTTATTGGATCCAAACTATCAAGATGATGATCAATGGATTGCTGAAGGCCGCCTACTTTTTGCACAAGCACAAGACCAACTGGAAAGCTATCAAATTTCTTGGGACATTGGCGTACAGCTTGCGCACAGCATTAAAGACAAACGCTTAGCATTCAACCCACGCACAGATATTTTGGAAGCACCCTACCTGGATGACAATCGCTATTTCTGGGAATTTGAGGAATTTGATTTCAATAAATCATTAACTGCCGGTTACGATGAGCCCAAGCAAATACGTAAACATGTTAGCGTAATGGAAATGGCCAATGAAGTCGAGGTTGAATCTGCCGGGGATGACGCACAAGAGATTTGGGTTATGGAAACGGAGTTTTTCCCATATGAAGACATGGGCATCTCCTACAATGAGTCTGAGGGTAAAGAACCCCTCTCACCACCCTACCACTATTCCGAATGGGATTACCAGATCCAGCTTGAGCGGCCGGACTGGGCGACCGTGCAAGAAAAACGCGCCAAAATGGGCGACATTCAAAAAATTGATGAGATTGCCAATCAATACAAGCGTGAAATCGCACGTATGAAATTTTTGCTGGACGCTATGCAACCGCAAGGAGTACGGCGTATTCGCAAACTTGAAGACGGTGACGAAATCGACATCAATGCCGCCATCCGCTCCACCATTGATATGCGCATGGGCATGCAACCCGACCCACGCATCATGATGCGCTCGGTGCGAAAGATTCGCGATATCTCTGTATTGGTACTGCTCGACCTATCCGAATCCACCAATGACAAAGTCGCCGGACAAGAATTCACCGTGCTCGACTTAACCCGTGAAGCCTGTGTATTACTCGCCAATGCCATCGACAAAATTGGCGACCCCTTTGCTATC
>JAOULU010000190.1 GCA_029881855.1 Nitrosomonas sp.
TAGATCAGGCCGCAACGTTTGTACATGATGCAGAATTTTCAAAGCTGATACTGTATCAGCGTAACTGACCACCAATACCTTCGCACGCATCAAACCCGCTGCAATCAACACTTCCTGTCGAGCAGCGTCACCATAAACCACCGATTCCCCAGCCGCAGCGGCTTCATGGATTCGACGCGGATCAAGATCAAGCGCTATAAAAGAAACAGACTCCTGCTCCAAAATACGTGACATATTCTGTCCACTACGCCCATAACCACATATGATGACATGATTCTCCTCTGTGATGGTCTGCGCGGCAATGGTTGTAATCTGCATAGCCTGATGCATCCATTCTGAACCATAGACACGCTTAACCATCTGTTCGCTATACTGAATAATAAATGGCGCAAGAAACATTGATAACACCATAGCAGCCAATACCGGCTGAAGAATGGCATTATCCATCAAACCTGTCGCACCCGCTTGTGCCAGCAAAACAAAACCGAATTCTCCACCATGCGCCAGATTCATTCCTGTTCTTGTAGCCACTCGTGAGTCTGCTCCGAATAAACGCGACAGCCCTGCTATCAGTAGAACTTTTAGCGCAATCAAAGCCACCAGAATCACCGCCACCCAGACAAAATTCTGGATGACTACCTGCATATCCAGCAACATGCCAATAGTTATAAAAAACAAACCCAGCAAAATATCCCGAAAAGGCTTAATGTCATCTTCAACCTGATAACGATATTCTGTTTCTGAAATTAACATGCCTGCTAGAAATGCACCCAATGCCAACGACAATCCGGCAAGCTCTGTAAACCATGCCAACCCTAAAGTTATTAAAAGTACGTTCAAAACAAATAACTCAGATGATTTCTGCCTTGCTACCAAATGAAACCATGGGCGCATCAAACGTTGACCGAAATACAATATCAACGCCAGTACTGCAGCAGCTTTCAGTGTCGCAACGGCAAACATCACACTGTAATTGGTTGTGTCACTTTCGACCGCAGTTGCTAATGCAGGAATAATAATGAGTAGCGGGATAACAGCCAAATCCTGAAAAAGCAGCACACCAATGACTTGTCTGCCATGTGCAGAATTTAATTCCAATCGCTCTGACAGCATCTTTATCACAACCGCAGTTGAAGACATCGCCAACGCACCACCAAGCGCAAGTCCAACACGCCAATCCAGATCCAGCATCCAAGCAACAGCCATCACAAATAAAATTGAGATCACCACCTGTGAGGTGCCAAAACCAAACACAATGTGTTTCATAGTAACCAGTTTAGGCAAGCTAAATTCGAGGCCGATGCTGAACATCAGGAAAACCACACCAAACTCTGCAAGATGCCGTGTTTCTTCTGTATCAGGTATCCATCCCAAAGCATGAGGACCAATAATGACACCCGCCAGCAAATACCCCAACATTGGCGGCATACGCAATAAACGAAACACGACCACAGCCAGTACTGCAATAGCTAATAGAATAAGGACAGGTTGTAAGAGGTCAGTCATAGATAAGAGAAATTACATGTTTTTGGTTACGATGATCAGAATATATTTTCTAACAATTATCTTGACACAAATGACGCAAGATAAGATGTATAGTTTGCTGATTGTCGCATATTTACTGTTATTCATGACAGAAACACCATAAAACATAGTGCTATAATGACTTTGGTTTAATCAACTACAAAGCCATGCCTGTACCCCATCTTTCAACAGCCTTACGTGGCCCAATTCTTGACCTGGAAAATCGTATTATCAATGCGATGCCTGCTATTGAACATTGGTTACGTAACAAATGGCGTAACCACTCTATCCCTTTTTACTGCTCGGTAGACTTACGCAACAGCGGGTTTAAGTTAGCGCCGGTCGACACAAATTTATTTCCTGGCGGCTTTAACAATCTAAACCCTGAATTTATGTCTCTGTGCGTACAAGCTATGATGAGTGCAGTAGAAAAAATCTGCCCAGATGCACACAGTGTGCTTTTAATTCCTGAGAATCACACACGTAATATTTTTTATTTGCAGAATATTGCAACACTGCAAAACATTATGCAGCATGCCGGATTAAATGTTCGCATTGGCTCATTACTTACCGAGATTGAGGAAGCCACCGTCATCAACCTTCCTGATGGCAATTCAATTACACTAGAACCCATCACACGCAAAAACAAAAAAATTAGCGTTGAAAATTTTGATCCTTGCGCAGTATTACTTAATAATGATTTAACGTCTGGTATTCCTGAAATTTTACAGGGTCTGGATCAAGTCATTATTCCGCCCCTACATGCTGGCTGGGCAACACGGCGCAAATCAAATCATTTTTCTGCTTATGATAACGTTGCCGAAGAATTCTCTAACTTAATAGGCATTGATCCCTGGTTAATCAACCCATACTTCGCGTCATGTGGAGAAATTAATTTCCGTGATAAAAAAGGCGAAGATTGCGTCGCTAGCGCCACCAATAAAATCCTTGCAACACTTAAAGAAAAATATTCACAATATGGTGTTAAAGAAGATCCTTTTGTGATTGTAAAAGCCGACTCTGGAACCTACGGTATGGGCATTATGACTGTGAAAGATGGTGCTGATGTTTATACACTTAATCGCAAGCAACGAAACAAAATGACCGTTGCAAAAGAAGGTTCGCAAGTCACAAACGTTCTGGTACAAGAAGGTGTCTATACCTTTGAAACAATTAATCAAGCGGTAGCTGAACCCGTAATTTACATGATAGATCACTATGTCGTTGGTGGATTTTATCGCGTACATACCGGACGTGGTATTGATGAGAATCTTAATGCGCCAGGCATGCACTTTGTACCATTGGCATTTGAATCAACTTGTTTATTACCGAGCTGCACGGCTCAGCCTGACTGCATTCCCAACCGATTCTATGCCTATGGTGTAGTTGCCCGATTGGCATTATTAGCCGCAGCTATAGAATTAGAACAAAATAATACCATCTCACACGAAGTCAACACGTCACGGTCAACGTAATGAAATTCGCTTTTATACTTGATCAACTCGAGGTAATAAAAACCAATAAAGATTCAAGCTATGCAATGATTTGTGAAGCTGCTTCCCGCAATCATCAGATCTTTGTTATGCATCAAAAAGACCTCGTGTGTAAAGATGACAAAGTCATCGGCTTTACCCGTCCCTTAAAATTAATTGATAAAACTTCTCAGGATAAACACTGGTACCAAACTGGTGATGTCATCGCCACACCATTATATGAATTTGATGCGGTATTCATGCGCAAAGATCCGCCATTTGATATGGAGTATGTCTACAGCACTTACCTGCTGGAGCTGGCTGAAAGACAAGGCGCATATGTTATCAATAGCCCACGCAGCATCCGCGATCATAATGAAAAAATGGCCATTACAAAATACCCACAATTTATTACATCAACATTAATCACCCGCCAGGAAGATTTATTGCGAAAATTTCTTACTGAACACCACGACATTATTCTCAAACCTTTGGATGGTATGGGTGGTGCTAGCGTATTCCGAGTCCATGATTCCGACCATAATATCAGTGTCATCCTTGAAACGATGACACACTATGAGACACGTTCAATTATGGCACAACGCTATATTCCTGAGATTGCACAAGGGGATAAAAGAATCATCCTTATTGCCGGAAAAGCCGTACCCTATTCGCTAGCACGCATACCAAAATCGGGTGAAACGCGTGGCAATCTTGCCGCTGGCGGTACAGGCATCACACAACCTTTAACCAAGCGCGACAAAGAAATAGCGGAAACTCTGGGTCCGGAACTATACTGCCAAGGTTTAATGTTGGTAGGTCTTGATGTAATCGGTGAATTTCTTACTGAAATTAATGTAACCAGTCCAACGGGGATGCAAGAAATAAACAATCAAGCA
>JAOULU010000191.1 GCA_029881855.1 Nitrosomonas sp.
ATTGGATCGTGATATGAAGGCGGTTGTATTTGGGCAAGATGAAGCCATTAATTCGCTTGCCTCAGCAATCAAGATGGCTAGAAGTGGGCTTGGTAATCCGCAAAAACCAGTTGGCTCATTCCTTTTTTCAGGGCCAACAGGTGTTGGCAAAACTGAAGTTGCACGGCAATTGGCTTATGCGCTAGGTATTCATTTGCATCGTTTTGATATGTCTGAATATCTTGAGCGTCATGCTGTATCACGTTTGATTGGTGCGCCGCCAGGTTATGTAGGATATGATCAAGGTGGTTTATTAACCGAGACAGTGATGAAGCATCCATATTCAGTTTTACTTTTAGACGAAATAGAGAAAGCGCATGCAGATATTTTTAATATTTTATTGCAGGTAATGGACTATGGTACGTTGACGGATAATAATGGGCGTAAAGCTGATTTTCGCAATGTCATCATCATCATGACTACAAATGTAGGTGCCGAAGCGCTAGGTAAATCATCTATCGGATTTACACAATCAAAACAAGCTGGTGATGAAATGGTTGATATTAAACGGCTATTTACGCCGGAGTTTCGTAATCGATTGGATGCTATTATTTCATTCTCACCATTAAATCAAGAAATTATTTTGCGCGTAACAGACAAATTCCTGATTCAACTTGAAGCACAATTGCATGAAAAGAAAGTAGAAGCTACTTTTAGTGAAAAGTTACGTGCTTATCTGTCCAAAAATGGGTTTGACCCTCTTATGGGCGCACGTCCGATGGAACGTCTTATACAAGATACCATTAGAAGCGCGCTGGCAGATGAGTTGTTGTTTGGCCGTCTTGTGAATGGTGGAAAAGTAACTATTGATATAGATCGTGATGATAAAGTACAGCTTTTGTTCGAAGAAGAGACCGCTGTAATTTAGAATATTCTGCTATAAAGACTCATGCGTGGTTCGTAGTAGCTTCAGTGATGGTAATGCTGTATTTGGCAGACATAAAGTACCGCTTGGTTAGTTTTGAATTAAGTTTACGCACGTCATAATATTGTCACTTTTCCTGTCGGTAATACTTACTAATTCAATGCAGGGATCCGGAAGGTTTAAAAATATGAATCATTTGGCATGCTGGTGAGGTTGTCGATAGTGTGTCATCTTGGTCAGAAACTACAGAAAAGGTTATTTGTAATTAAGATAGCTCCATCTCGTTGAATCTTATGTATTTTATTTTCCTGTTGCTATCGTGCTGCGATCAATTGTCTTCGTTTCTGCTGGTTAATGGTAAGATACGGATTTTCTCAGTTTCTAATAATTTCAAAGGACTGATTTAACCATGTTTTCGCAGAAACAAACGATAGAAAAAGTTGATCCAGATTTATGGCAGGCGATGCAAGGCGAGGTGCAGCGTCAAGAAGAATATATTGAGTTAATTGCTTCGGAGAATTACGCAAGCCCTGCAGTAATGCAGGCGCAAGGCTCTGTTCTGACAAATAAATACGCAGAAGGTTATCCACGCAAGCGCTATTATGGTGGTTGTATGCATGTTGATACGGTTGAGCAGTTGGCTATTGATCGATTAAAGGATTTGTTCAAAGCCGAGTATGTCAATGTTCAGCCACATTCTGGCTCGCAAGCCAATGCAGCGGTTTATCTTTCGGCATTAAAGCCGGGTGATACCTTACTTGGTATGTCATTGGCCCATGGTGGTCATTTAACGCATGGTTCATCTGTGAATCTCAGCGGTAAGATATTTAAATCTGTGTCTTATGGGTTACATCCGGATACAGAAGTACTTGATTATGAGCAAGTGGAGCGATTGGCTCATGAACATAAACCCAAAATGATTGTTGCGGGTGCTTCATCTTATGCGCGCGTTATTGACTGGAAGCGATTCCGTAAAATTGCTGATGCTGTTGGTGCTTATTTGTTTGTCGATATGGCGCATTACGCTGGCTTGATTGCCGCTGGGTTTTATCCAAATCCAGTTGGTATTGCGGATTTTGTAACCAGTACTACACATAAAACGTTACGTGGTCCACGTGGAGGCATCATCATAGCAAAGCCAGAGCATGAGAAAGCATTGAACTCTGCAATATTCCCCCAAACACAGGGTGGCCCATTGATGCATGTCATTGCGGCTAAAGCCGTTGCGTTTAAGGAAGCCTCTACTAAGGAGTTTAGGAACTATCAAGAGCAAGTTATTGAAAATGCTCGTGTTATGGCGAAGGTTCTTACAAATCGTGGTTTGCGTATTGTTTCAGGTCAGACAGACTGTCATATGTTTCTAGTTGATCTGCAAGCAATGAATTTGACGGGTAAGAAAGCAGAAGCATCGCTTGAAGAAGCGCGTATTACGGTTAATAAGAACGCTATTCCTAATGACCCACAAAAACCATTTGTTACTAGCGGGATACGCATTGGTTCGCCAGCTATGACAACACGTGGTTTCAAAGAGATTGAAGCTGAGCAATTGGCTAATATGATTGCTGATGTGCTGGAAGCGCCTGAAGATTCTGCAGTATTGTCACGTGTGGCTAATGACGCTAAGAAACTGTGTGAGAAGTTTCCAGTATATGGGTAATGTCACGATCATAGTT
The DNA here is from genome assembly GCA_029881855.1 of Nitrosomonas sp. GTDB lineage: Bacteria > Pseudomonadota > Gammaproteobacteria > Burkholderiales > Nitrosomonadaceae > Nitrosomonas. The sequence continues at coordinate 2,578 of JAOULU010000191.1, forward strand.
GGGGCATGAGCTTATTATGAAATGCCCCTTTTGTAACGCTGATGACACCAATGTCATTGATTCCCGTGTCAGCGAAGACGGCAATAAAATACGTCGGCGCCGGCGTTGCCATACTTGTGATAAACGTTTCACAACTTATGAGACGGTTGAGTTACGTTTGCCACAGGTAGTGAAACATGACGGGAACCGGACTGAATTTGATCGTAATAAATTATTGACGGGTTTTAAGCGCGCATTACATAAACGTCCGGTGCCTACAGCAGATGTTGATGCTGCAATAGATCGCATCGTGCACAAATTCTTAAGCCTTGGAGAACGTGAAGTTTCATCTCGAAGCATTGGTGAGAGCGTGATGGACGAGCTCTACAAGCTGGATGAGGTCGCCTATATCCGTTTTGCATCGGTTTATAAGAGTTTTCAAGATGTAGATGATTTTCGTGATGCGATAAAGGAAGTGCAAAAACCACAAAATAGAAAGAGCCCTAAATCTAACTAACTAATTTTTGCAATTATTAGACAACTAGTGGTTTATCAATAACTTCCGATATGTTTTCTTCAGTTGACTATATCCATATGTCTCATGCTTTGCAGTTAGCGCATAAAGGTCTTTATAGCACATCACCTAATCCGCGTGTGGGTTGTGTGATTACACGGCATGACAAAATGATTGCTAGTGGTTGGCATGAGCGTACCGGACAGCCGCATGCAGAAATTAATGCCTTAAATTCAGCTATAGAAGATGTATGTGGGGCAACAGCTTACATAACCCTAGAACCTTGCAGTCATCATGGGCACACTCCACCTTGCACCGATGCCCTAATTCGTGCAGGTGTCGGAAAAGTCATTATCGCCATGCAAGACCCCAACCCCAAAGTGTCCGGACAAGGAATTGCACAATTACAGCAAGCGGGAATTACCGTCGAAAGCGGTTTGCTGGAAACGGAAGCTCAGCGACTCAACCCAGGCTTCATCAGCCGAATGACACGCAAAAAACCCTGGGTTAGATTAAAAATTGCCGCCAGCTTAGACGGTAAAACCGCGCTTAACAATGGCCAAAGCCAGTGGATAACCGGCGAAGCTGCGCAACGTGACGGTCATCGTTGGAGAGCACGTTCCTGTGCTGTTTTAACCGGAATCGGTACACTGATGCAAGATGACCCGAAACTTACAGTTCGTCATGTTACAACAACACGGCAACCTAAAAAAGTAGTGATTGATAAAGAATTGGATATCCCCCTAGATGCTAAGCTACTTCAAGGCGAAGAAGTGCTGATATTTACTGCCAATGCCAAAAAAATAG
>JAOULU010000192.1 GCA_029881855.1 Nitrosomonas sp.
AATGTTGACGGGATCTATAGGTATGCTGCCCTCAGCGTCACTGGATGAAAATAATAAAGGACTGTATGAACCTATACATGGTTCAGCGCCTGATATCGCAGGTAAAGATATGGCAAATCCATTAGCAACTATTCTATCGGTTGCCATGATGTTACGGTATACCTTTAATCATGTGGCTGCCTCACAGCGTATAGAAAGTGCGGTCCAAAAGGTACTCCAGCAAGGGCTCCGAACTGCTGATATTGGTGCACCAGGCATGCAAATTATAGGCACACAGGCGATGGGGGATGCTGTTTTGTCAGAGTTGTAAGTTTAACGGTATATTTTTGATTATTAATCAATATAATGAAAATGGATAAGCAATGAAACAAGTTGGTTTTGTAGGCTGGCGAGGTATGGTTGGTTCAGTATTAATGCAGCGTATGTGTGAGGAAGAAGATTTTTCTCAGATTGCCCCTGTATTTTTTACAACTTCGCAAAAGGGTGGTAAGGGGCCTGAAATTGGCAAAGAAATCCCACCACTAAAAGATGCCTTTAATATTTCTGAGCTTGCAGAGATGGATATTATTATTTCTTGTCAAGGCGGTGATTATACCAATAAAGTTTCCAATGAATTACGTGAAGCGGGTTGGCAAGGTTATTGGGTGGATGCAGCTTCAACGTTGCGTATGAATGATGATGCGATAATTATACTTGACCCAGTAAATATGCCCGTAATCGAAAAAGCCATCAATGATGGTGTTAAAAATTATATTGGGGGTAACTGTACGGTTAGTCTTATGTTAATGGCCGTTGGAGGGTTGTTTGAAAAAGGTATGGTTGAGTGGATGAATGCTATGACTTACCAAGCAGCCTCAGGTGCAGGTGCTCGTAATATGCGTGAATTGTTGAATCAAATGGGTGAAGCGCATCGTGTTGCAAAAGATTTATTAGACGACCCGGCATCCAGTATTTTGGATATTGACAGAGAAGTAGCTGGGACTTTACGTAACTCAAAATTTCCGGTTGAGAACTTTGGTGTGCCATTAGCGGGCAGCTTGATTCCTTGGATTGATAAGGCAGTTGAGAATGGGCAGAGCCGTGAGGAATGGAAGGGGCAGGCGGAAACAAATAAAATTATGGGTCAGCATAATCACAATATTCCGGTTGATGGTATTTGTGTGCGTGTTGGTGCCATGCGTTGTCATAGTCAAGCACTGACAATTAAACTAAAACAAGATGTGCCGTTAGATGAGATAGAAGCGATTATTGCAAACTCAAATGAATGGACGCAGGTTGTACCTAATGATCGTGAATCGACCACATCGAAGCTAACCCCGACTGCAGTGACGGGTACTTTATCAATACCAGTCGGACGTATAAGGAAATTGGCAATGGGTGGAGAGTATCTTTCACTTTTCACTGTGGGTGACCAATTATTATGGGGTGCAGCTGAGCCACTAAGAAGAATGTTGCGTATTTTACTGCAACATTAAGTTGTATTTTTAACAACTTACAGTTAATTATTTGTTTAAATAATGCTGTTTACTACCGTACTGGGGTATTTTGTGAAAAGAATTAGCATATAATTAGACGTATAATCCTGATTTACGCTAAAACGGTGCAATGTTAGCCTGACATCTTGTATTTTCAAAAGAACTAAAGAGGGTATTTCAGTGTATATTTCTTCTTTAAGATCGTGCTTGTTTGTATTCGTTTTGATGTTACCCCTGGCAGTTAATGCAGCCGGTCTTGGTAAATTAAAACTCAATTCGGCTCTGGGACAACCGCTCAATGCAGAGATAGACATTGTTTCTGTAAACAATGATGAAATCTCCTCTTTAAAAGTAGAATTAGCTTCCCGCGATGCTTTCACACAAGCGGGTATACGCTACGAACACTTTTTCTCTACAATCAAGTTTGCCATAGAACCCCGTACTAATGGCGATCCCTATGTTGTAATAACTTCTCCGCAGTCTATTAATGAACCATTCCTTAATCTATTAATAGAATTAAGTTGGGATTCTGGGAGGCTATTAAGAGAATACACGGTTTTACTGGACCCCATTGATTATAGTGCTCCAGATCCCGTTTTGCCATCTATTAATTTTGCTCCCGTTGCAATAGAAACTAGCCCAGATATTGAAACTATAGAGCAATCCCCTCAAATTGTTGATCAAGAGAGACATGTTAATAGGCCTGTAGAAGTAATGGCAGCGACTGTCAAGAAGAGCGAAAGTAGAGATACCTATGGTCCTGTAAGGCGCGGTGATACGCTGTCTGATATTGCACGACAAATAATGCCCGGTGGCGTTAATCTAAATCAAATGTTAGTTGCACTGTATCGAGCCAACCGAGATTCATTTATCAATAACAATCTAAATTTGCTTAAAGTTGGTGCAGTTCTACGTATACCAGATAGTAGCGAAATAAAGGAAATTGATAGGGCTGAAGCCAATGCTGAAGTCAAGGTTCAGGTTGCGGACTGGCGAAGCTATCGCGAGAGGCTAGTGGCAATTTCAAGTGAATCAAAAGCTTCAGAAGAAATAAAGCAATCTGACTCTGGTCAAATAACGACTACAGTTGATAATGATACAGCATCTCATGAAGCACCTACGGAAGTACTTCGCCTATCAAGTGCTTATCAGTCTGCCGATAGCCAAGGTGAAGGCGCTGATATAGCTTTGGTAGATCGGCTTCGTATGATGGAGGAAGATGCCATTGCACGTAACTTGGCCTTAAAAGAGGCCAATGAACGTGTATCTATGTTGGAAAAACAAATTGAAAATTTGCAGAAACTCATGGCGCTGAAGCAACCAGATCTTGCGAAAGCGCAGCATCAGGCTGAGGTTATATCGGAAGTAGATCCGACATCTGAGTCCGTGACAGATGCTATTGAAATTATTGATGCGACACCTGAGTCTATAACCAATTCAGATTTTGATACCGTATTTAAAGAAGATACTGACGAGCTTTCTGATCCATTTATAGATGGAAATGTTGAAGAACCTATTGTACTACCAAATCCAGTTTTACAAGAAACCATAGAAGAGCCTGCCATTAATCCAATTCAGTTATCTGATGAGGACGAGGCGTTTTATATGGATTTAGTAATGAAGAATATTGAATATGTAGCTGGTGCATTAGGTTTGATGCTATTAGTCTTGCTACTTGTTAAGAGACGTCAAAGAAAAGCAGAGGAAGATACTGATATTGACGATATGGATTTTGATGATTCGCCGCCTACACAAAATGAGGCGACCACTGTTGCATCTGCTTCTGCGGCTGCAGGGGTAACTTCCTCTTTGAATTCAGATAATATTTCATCTGAACATGAAGAAGCCGAAGACCATTTCGATAATAAACGGTTTGCCACCGAAGGAGATGACGACGATTTTGAGAAAGACGCTAGTTTTTTCTCCCAGCAAAATGACTTTGATGGACACGAAGACGAAAATGACGAGAATCTACCTGAACAAACGCAAGGAATTGAAGATGACTTAGACAATGAATTATCGCTTGATAATGAAATTGAACTGGATTCAGATGACAGCAGCTTATCACAACATGAAAATGTTGATGTAGATATGGCCGATGAAGCCTATGAAGCCGATGAGGTTGAAGGTGGTGAGGTTGAGGCTGATGAGTCCGTATTGGGTGATGATCAGGCTGAGTTTAATGAGCAGATTGAATTGGATACTGTTGCCAATACGGCAGAAGAAGATGATGGTATGCAATTTGATGGCGGTACGGTTGAGGTGGATGCTGACTCAACTCAATCACAGTCAGATAACGACCATGAAATTGAGTTTGACTTAGGTGTCCCAGGTGATGATGAAGTACAATCTGAGCAAGATGAGAATGAACAGGTGGAGAGTCAGCCTGAACAGAC
>JAOULU010000193.1 GCA_029881855.1 Nitrosomonas sp.
GTTATCAAATTGATTTAACGGCGACGCGTGGGCAGCGGGCGCCAACATCTATGGCCTTATATGCGAATGGAATACACGTTGCAACTAATACATTTGATCAGGGCAACGTAATCTTGCGTAAAGAAACATCTAATAATTTTGATTTTTCTTTGCAGAAAACCACAGGGGCAGTCAGAGGGAGAATTAATTTATTTTATAACCACATTAACGATTATATTTTTCAGCAAAGCCGTGACAGTAATTCAGATGGTTTGGCTGATCACGTGAACGGCGATGGATTGTTGGATAATAATGGAGCTTTTTTAGTTCAAGATTTTTCTCAGACGCGTGCCAGATTTTATGGTGTAGAAGCAGAGGCAATGATTGCTCTGTTGCCGGATATGCTTGATTTGCGATTATTTACTGATATGGTGTATGCCAAATTAAAAAATAATGGCAATATTCCACGTATGACACCACAACGTTTTGGTTTGGGTTTAAATTACAAATGGAATGCATGGCGGGCGAATGTTAATTTGACTCGTGTCACTCGTCAGAACCGCGTAGCAAAGCTTGAATCAGAGACATCAGGTTATACGTTAATGAATGCTGAAGCGGCTTATCGCTTTAAACGGGGCAAATCTACTTACCATACATTATTTTTGCAGGGAAGGAATTTGCTAGATAGCGATATACGTGTACATACATCTTTTTTGAAAAATACCGCACCCTTACCAGGGCGTGCCATTGTTGTTGGTATTAGAGGTGAGTTTTAAAGGTTGTCTTTATTGATTGTGCGGCAATATTAGGTTCGCTTGTGGCATTTATTGGTATTCTATTATCTCAAGCAACAGGGATATTATGATTTGATGGCCTAGTGTCGGTGATTATCGGTTTGATTTTAGCTTCCACTACCATATGGTTGGCTGTTGAGACCAAGGGTCTACTAATTGGAGAAAGTACCAATAGCGAAGTTAGCCAGGGGATCAAGGTAAAAAACGTATTGGTGAAATGTATGTTTATTGAAGCTGAAAGTCGCACTATAAACAAAATGGGCGCAACATTACCTAACGAAAAAACCAGCTAACTGTAAAAGTCTTTATAAATCGCATTGTCATTATGCGAAATCATTATTTTATTATCTATGTGATTTAGGTTTAATCAGCACTTTCTTAACGAATAAGATTCGAGGGAATTTTCTCAAGTGATGGCTGCGAAATGGACCAGGAGTTTTTTCCTGGGTGTTGTTATCGGGTTGTTTGGTGTCATTGTTAATTTGATGCCCCTGGGTTCGTCACTTGAAGAAAGATTTGGCTTGTATTGGTTGTTTCATTTGCGTGGCGCGGTTACTGCACCTAGCGAGGTCATGATTGTCGCCATTGACCAACCTTCAGCAACAGCACTGGATTTGCCGATCACCCCCAGCTCATGGCCACGTGAATACCATGCACGTTTAATAGACAAATTAACTGAAGCTGGTGCACACGTAATTGTTTTTGATTTGTTGTTTGATACACCCGGTATTGTGCCGGAAGATAATGTCAAGCTGGCGCATGCAATACAAAAGGCGCGTAATGTTGTTGTTGCTGAGCGAATGGTTTTTGAAGAATCTGAGTTGCTTGTTAATTCTTCTGATCAGTCCTATGAGCCTATCGCTCAAGAAGGCCCTTCACAGTTATTACCGATAATTGCTGATGCTGTAGTGGCGCATGCATCTTTTCCATTGCCTAAAGCGGCTAGAGTCAATAGTTACTGGACATTTAAAACGGGTGCAGGCGATGCGCCCACGATGCCAGTTGTTGCTTTGCAGGTCTATGGACTGCAAGTTTACGATGATTTTGTTGGTCTATTGCAAAATGTTAATTCGGCAGCAGCAGTAAGCTTGCCTGTGAATAAAAATGATCTGGAGGTTGAGAATTTAATTTTTTTATTACGGGATCTTTTTATTAATGATCCGCAGATAGCGCGACAAATGCAGGTAGAGTTGAATCGTAATACTAATCTGGATGTCGAAAAGAAACGGATTATCAATGCACTTTTAAATTTGTATGTCGATAAAGAGATTCGCTATTTAAATTTTTATGGTCCACCACGCAGTATCAAAACTGTGCCGTATTATCAAGCGTTGCAGTTGAATGAAAGTGACAGGGCGGAAAAAAAGTTGGAAGCTATGGACTTTACAGACAAAGTGGTTTTTGTTGGGTTTTCCGCTGCAACACAGCCTGAGCAAGATAAAGTTAGGGATGATTACCATACCGTATTTTCAAACCCTGACGGGCTTTTTATCAGTGGTGTTGAAATTGCTGCTACAGCTTATGCTAATTTGCTAGAAAATAAACCAATTAGACCTTTTTCATTCACAGGTAGCCTGGGTATTCTTTTTCTTTTGGGCTTAGGAATGAGTGCGGTTTTTCTGGTACTGCCAAATAAAAGTGCAATAGGTTTTGGTTGTTTTTTAATGATTATTTATGCCTACAGTGTTTTTTATCAATTTAAAGAAGTGGGTATTTGGTTACCTTTAATTGTGCCGGTTTTCTTGCAATTGCCATTGGCTTTATTTGGAGCGATCTTCCTAAGATATCTTGATGCCAAAAAGGCGCGTAAACAGTTGCAAGATGCATTTGGCTATTTTCTTCCCGAACGAGTTGTTACCGATATTGCAAAAAGTTCTGGAGCAATTTTTTCCAATAATCAATTGGTATATGGTGCTTGCTTGGCTACTGATGCAGAAATGTATACTGCATTGGCAGAGAAAATGGATCCGTTGCAATTAAGCCGTTTGATGAACGATTATTATGCGGTATTGTTTGAGCCAGTTCGAAGACACAATGGCATTGTTTCAGATGTTGTGGGTGACGCCATGCTTGCAATTTGGACGGATTCTACAGCAAGTATTGCTTTGCGGCGACGAGCATGTCTTGCATGTCTTGATATTTCTGAAGCAGTTGAGCGATTTAACCAAAATAATAGTCAGCAAATATTACCCACACGAATCGGATTACATTTTGGTGAGATGTTGCTGGGTAATATCGGTGCAATTGACCACTATGAATACCGCGCAGTAGGTGATATGGTGAACACGAGTAATCGTATCCAAGGTATGAATAAATATTTGGGTACGCGGTTATTAGTATCTAGTGAGGCTGTGGCAGGTTTGGATGATTTTTTAATACGTCCATTGGGTAGTTTCTTGTTCGTTGGAAAATCGTCTCCAGTGAATTTAGCTGAGCTGATAGCGCGACAACAATCAGCCAGTAGCGAGCAATTGTGGCGGTGTGAAATATTTGCTGGCGCATTAAAAGCGTATCAGTTGCAGAAATGGGAAGAAGCTATTAAAAGTTTTTCAGAGATTCTCAAAGCTTTCCCAAAAGATGGGCCGGCACGTTTTTATCTGGTTTATTGTCAGCAGCAGATGCTGACACCGCCCATTGATGTGTGGAGTCATACCATTCGTATGGAAGGAAAATGAGACTCACAGACTATAAAAAATTTATTGAGCTTTATTTAATTTATACAGAAGCATGTGTTCTTCCTGTGAGAAATATCACAGAAAATTAACAAGCGTAGCTATAGAATTAAGGTTACGTTACGTTACGTTACGTTACGTTACGTTACGTTACGTTAATTAAGTTGAGTTGATATTTGTCAACTTGAAGGATAGCCTAGCTATGACTAAGGTTATTTCTCTCGTATAATAAAATAAAGGCTTACACCGAATGCTAAAGTGTATTGTTACTTAAGGTGAGGAATTAGTTAAGCTTATAATAACAACGGAAAGAGATGAGAATTTGATATGGGAGCGTGTCGGTCTATTGTGTTTAAATTGTGGTGTAAAAGCACAATAGCCCCCCCCTTTTCATATTTTTTTTATTACTTT
>JAOULU010000194.1 GCA_029881855.1 Nitrosomonas sp.
TAGTTTAGTGGTGCTATGTCTTGCTTGATCTTGTAACTTAAAGAAGTCCATAACTTATTTGGGTGGTCTAAATCAGAAAGAAACTTTTGGCGCGGCTTGAATTTCTGCGCTGTCTTCAAATTCTAATAATGAAGCATCTTCGGTATGGCCAAACATATTGGCGAATACTGTGGGAGGGAAAGATTGTCTGTAGGTGTTATATTCCATGACTTGATCATTAAAAGCCTGGCGCGCAAAGGAAACTTTATTTTCTGTGCTGATTAATTCCTCACTCAATTGCATCATATTTTGATTTGCCTTGAGATCAGGATAAGCTTCCATCACCACATTGAATTTACTCATAGCCCCTGCTAGCGCACCTTCTGCTCCTGCAAGCGCACTCATAGCACCAGTATTGCTAGGATCAGACGCCGCTGCTGCCAGTCCATTAGCCGCAGCATTACGTGCCGCGATTACTGCCTCCAATGTCTCACTTTCATGTTTCATGTACCCTTTGGCAGTTTCTATCAGATTGGGAATTAAATCATAGCGGCGTTTTAGTTGTACTTCAATTTGGGCAAATGCATTTTTATAGCGATTTCGCTTACTGACCAGATTATTAAAAATACCAATCACATAAAAAACTAGAATTGCTAGAATAACCAATATTACAATCGTAGAAATTTCCATAAATCTTCCCTCTTTGAAGGCCAAGCGTTAAAAATCAGAATGTAAATTGAACAGGTAGACCAACATAATGAATGCAGCCATGAGTAATGTAAAGCACGATTAATCTAAGGTAACGCTGATTCATTCATACATCGTATTTAATTCAATTGGCCAATGGAGATTTTAAGGTTATGTTGCATTAAAAAGGGTATCTGCACAGACACCCTTTTTAATTGTGAAACCAGTAGGGCACCGGCTACATTTTAGCTAATACACCCGCAACTGTCTCACCCATTAATGAGGGTGTTGGACAAATGGTGACGCCTAATTCCTTTAACGTGGCGACTTTTTCAGCTGCACTTTCACCTGCTGATGAGATAATCGCCCCAGCGTGCCCCATGCGCCGGCCTTCTGGTGCAGTTAGTCCAGCAATATATGCGACTAACGGTTTGGACATGTTTTCTTTAAAAAATTGACCGGCTTCAACTTCCATTGGGCCGCCAATTTCCCCGATCATTACAGCTACCTTTGTTTCAGGATCTTGTTCCAGTTTTTCAAGCACATCGCGGTGTGAGCTACCAATAATTGGGTCGCCGCCAATACCTACTGATGTTGAAATACCGATACCTAATAGTCTCATTTGATCCGCTGCTTCATAGCCCAATGTTCCAGAACGACCGACCACACCAACATTGCCGCGCACATAGATATGACCGGGCATAATGCCGAGCATTGCACGACCAGGGCTAATTGTGCCGGAGCAATTGGGTCCGGTTAGCATCATACGTTTTTCTTCGGGGAAACGACGTAAAAAATTCTTGACTGTCATCATGTCTTGCGTAGGAATACCATCTGTGATGGATACACAGTATTTGATGCCCGCGTCAGCAGCTTCCATAAGTGAGTCTGCGGCAAACGCTGGTGGTACAAAAACAATACTGGCTTCTGCGCCTGCTTGTTGAACCGCTTCTTTTACCGTATTAAAAACGGGTAACCCTAAATGTGTTTGCCCGCCTTTTCCGGGTGTGACACCACCGACAACATTTGTGCCGTAGTCAATCATTTCCTGTGCATGGAAGGTACCAATTTTTCCGGTAAAACCTTGAACAATAATACGTGTATTTTCGTTTATTAATATCGCCACTTTGTATACTCCTTAGCCTTCTTCTTGTGCAACTAATTGATTGCGCGCCTCTACCACTTTTTCTGCCGCATCCGCTAATGTATTCGCTGTGATGATTGGTAAGCCACTATTCGCAATGATTTTTTGTCCTTCTTCAACATTTGTACCAGATAAACGAACTACCAATGGAACCTTCATGTCGATGTTTTTAACCGCTTGGACAACACCTTCAGCGATCCAGTCACAACGATTAATTCCAGCAAAAATGTTGACTAACATTGCTTTAACACCGGAATCTGCTAGTACTAACCGGAATGCTTTTTCTGTTCGCTCGGCAGAAGCGCCGCCACCGACATCAAGGAAATTAGCGGGCTCGCCACCAGCCAGTTTAATCATATCCATGGTTGCCATAGCTAAGCCCGCGCCATTGATCATGCAACCGATGTCACCATCAAGTCCTACATAGCTCAGGCCCGCTTCAGCGGCAGCAACCTCACGTGTGTCGACTTGTGAATTGTCACGTAGCTCAGCAATTCTATGGCGACGGAATAATGCATTTTCATCAAAAGTCATTTTTGCATCTAATGCGATGATTTCGCCATTTTCAGTGATTACGAGCGGGTTGATTTCCAGTACATTGGCGTCCAGATCACGTAAGGCGCGATAGCAACCTTTAATGGTTTTAACCGCGTGGTTTAACTGTGAAGTGTCCATACCTAAAGCAAAGGCCATTTTTCTTGCCTGAAAATCTTGTAATCCTACTGCGGGTTCAATATAGATTTTCTTAATGGCTTCTGGATTGGTTTCAGCAAGTGTTTCAATTTCCATACCACCTTGTGCTGAACCGACCATAATGACACCTTCAGTACTTCTATCAAGTAGAAATGACAGATATATCTCTTTGGCGATTTTTGTACCAGCCTCGATATACAGTCGCGAGCATATTTTGCCATCAGGGCCAGTTTGATGAGTCACTAGATTCTTGCCTAATAACTCTTCAGCAGCTGTTTTAACTTCATCGTGTGTTTTACAAATTTTTATGCCGCCCGCTTTACCGCGCGCACCTGAATGAATTTGTGCTTTAACTACCCAGACATCACCATCAATTTCACGAGCGCGCTGCACTGCTTCTTCAGCGTTATGGGCTAAGCCCCCTTCTGCAATCTTGACACCATAGTCGGCCAAAATCTCTTTTGCTTGATATTCATGAATATTCAATTAAATTTCCTCATCAATCTTTTTCAATTTAACAAGTCATAGCATTCGATACTTTGAATGCCTATAAAGAAAAAGGCCGCTTGGTGCGGCCCTTTTATGTATTATTTTTTTGCAGCAATAGCCTCGGCTACTTTGACCACGTTATTGGCCATTCTTTCTGATGCAGCATCAATGAGACGGCCATCCAGTGCCGCAGCGCCTTTACCTTGTGCCGCAGCTTCTTTTAATGCTGTAAGTATACGTTTGGCTTTTTCAATTTCGGATTCAGGTGGCGTAAAGACTTCATTAGCTAATGCAATTTGCGTAGGATGAATAGCCCATTTACCTTCACAACCTAATGCGGCAGCCCGCTTCGCGGCCATCTTATAACCATCAGGATCTTTAATGTCACCAAAAGGCCCATCAATCGGGCGCAATCCAAAAGCACGGCAAGCTACTGTCATGCGGCTAATAGCTGCATGCCATTGATCGCCGGGGTAATCCGGGTTTAAACCGCCAATATTTGTTGTTCTTGCACGGTTGCTGGCAGCATAATCTGCTACACCAAAGTGCAAAGCTTCGAGTCGACCCATCGCACCATTACGTGCAATATCTTCAACATTAGCCATACCTAGCGCGGTTTCAATTAATGCTTCAAGGCCAATTCTGTTTGTCAGGCCTTGTTGCATCTCTAGTTGGTTTAACATGGCTTCAACCATATATATGTCGGCATAAACGCCAGCTTTGGGAACCAAAAGGGTATCAATCTTATCACCGGCCTGTTCAACCAAGTCGACGACATCACGTACCATATACTGTGTATCTAAGCCATTAATACGTACTGAAACAGTGATGCCATGACCTTTCCAATCCAGATCATTAATA
>JAOULU010000195.1 GCA_029881855.1 Nitrosomonas sp.
AATCAATTACAAGATGTGCAATTTTCTGATTTATCAAGGTACTTACGTGCTGGTGATGCAATTGTTTTAAATGATACAGCAGTTATTAATGCGCGTTTAACCGGGGAAAAAAGTAGTGGAGGCCGTGTGGAAGTCATGGTAGAACGAATACTGGATGATCACCATGTACTTGCAGTTATTCGTGCCAGTCATGCACCTAAACCCAATTCACAATTAATACTTGCAGACTCGATTCCTGTTACTGTCATCTCGCGTAAAGACATGTTCTATACTTTGCATTTTGAGCATGTGAAACCAGTTACTGAATTACTCGCGTGTTATGGACAGCTTCCACTGCCACCCTATATTACCCGCCAGGTAACGGATACTGACGAAGCACGCTATCAAACTGTTTATGCAAAAAATGCTGGTGCTGTTGCAGCACCAACTGCTGGGTTGCATTTTGATAAAAACACATTGGAAAAATTACACGCCATGGGTGTTATTATTACTTATGTAACTTTACATGTAGGTACAGGCACATTTCAACCGGTACGCGTTGAACATATTGCAGAGCATACAATGCATCGTGAAACTTTTCATATACCTTCTGCTACAGTCGACGCTATCGAATCAGTAAAAAAGAAAGGTGGGCGAGTTCTCGCTGTGGGTACAACATCATTACGCGCATTAGAAGCGTCTGCTGCCTCTAATAACGGTCAACTAGTTGCTGGTTATGGAGACACGGATATTTTTATAACACCTGGTTTTCATTTTCAGGTTGTAGAACGATTGTTGACTAATTTTCATCTTCCCCGCTCTACTTTACTAATGCTTGTTTCAGCTTTTGGCGGAATGGATAACATCCAACATGCATATCAACATGCAATTACCAAAGAATATCGGTTTTTTAGTTATGGTGATGCGATGCTTATTGAGAAAAAACCATGAAATTTCAATTACACTGTACTGACGAGGCAGCCCGCCGTGGCACATTAACACTGACCCATGGCACAGTAGAGACACCTGTCTTTATGCCAGTAGGTACTTACGGTGCAGTCAAAAGTATGTCACCAGCTATTCTACAAGCTATTAATGCACAAATTATTCTAGGTAACACCTTCCATTTATGGCTACGCCCAGGAATGGAGGTTATTGATGCACATGGCGGTTTGCATGGGTTCATGAATTGGCATAAACCTATATTAACGGACTCCGGTGGCTTTCAGGTTTTCAGTCTGGGAGAATTACGTAAAATTACTGAAGAAGGCGTTAAATTCAGATCGCCAGTAAATGGCGATCTTTGTTTTTTAACGCCAGAAAAAGCTATGCATATCCAACGTTCGCTGAATTCGGATATTGTTATGATATTTGATGAGTGCACTCCTTATCCTGCTGATGAGAAAGCCACCCAGCTTTCCATGCAACTCAGTATACGCTGGGCAGAACGTTCTAAACAAGCGCATGGTGATAATCCTAATGCATTATTTGGCATTGTTCAGGGGGGCATGTATGAGAACTTACGTGACCATTCATTCGCAGCATTGCATCAAATTGGTTTTGATGGCTATGCCATCGGTGGATTATCCGTGGGAGAACCCAAAGAAGATATGAAACGTATCTTGAAACATACCACACCACAGCTTCCTATAGATAAGCCTCGCTATCTGATGGGTGTAGGCACACCAGCTGATATTGTTAATGCTGTAACTCAAGGTATCGATATGTTTGACTGTGTGCTACCCACACGTAATGCGCGCAATGGTTGGCTCTATACACGTAATGGAATTATCAAGCTACGTAATAGTCAATACCGATTAGATACTGCGCCACCTGATGATAAATGTGGCTGTTACACATGCCAAAATTTTTCTCGTGCATACTTACATCATTTGCAACGCATTAATGAAATTCTTGGCGCACATTTAAATACAGTTCACAATTTATTCTATTATCAACAATTAATGGCAGAAATACGATCTGCAATTGAATGCAGACAATTCAAGGAATATGCACGAGAATTTCAAGCATAGGCTCTCATCATGCTAAAATGTGCCCTTTTTTAATAATTGTATCTGGAGAAACGTCATGCTGATTAGTGAAGCATTCGCTCAAGCTGCTGCGCCTGCACAATCTGAGTCGAGCTTAATGGGTCTATTACCATTGTTTGGTATATTCCTTATTTTCTATTTTCTACTTATTCGCCCGCAAGCAAAACGCGCTAAAGAACACAAGCAACTGATTGAAGATTTACAAAGAGGTGATGAAGTTATTACTAACGGCGGTATTTTAGGCTTACTCACTAATGTGAGTGAAAGTTATGTCATCGTTGAAATAGCACCTAATAATGAAGTCACTGTACTTAAATCTTCAATACAAACCTTGTTACCTAAGGGAACTCTAAAAAGTATTGAACCCTCTAAAAGCAGCAAGAGAAAAACAACCAAGAGCACTGCTAATTTAGAAGACAAAAAAGCTCAAGAAACTGACAACAAAGTTGGAAATAATACTGATAACACAGCAGAAGATAACAAGAAAAAATAATGAACTATTGCAGGGGTAAATGATTTTAACCTTTGCAGATCCTCCTCCTTTATCTAATATTAAACATAAATAATCATGAACCGCTACGCACCCTGGAAATATCTGATTATTGCGGTTTCACTTGTACTCGGACTGCTCTACACATTACCAAATTTTTTTGGTGAATCACCAGCAGTACAAATATCCCCATTACGGATAACATCAAGTGCTGATACTACGTTACTACAACGAGTTGAAGACGCATTAAAGAAAGCCGATATCTCAACTGATGGAATGTTCCTTGAGGAAGGCAGCATTAAAGTACGCTTCACCAATACGGATATACAAATCCAAGCAAGAGACCTTCTTCAGTCTACACTTGGCAATGACTTTATAGTTGCGCTGAATCTACTACCTAACTCTCCCCAGTGGTTAACAAACCTTGGCGCACTGCCCATGTATCTTGGGCTTGATTTACGTGGCGGCGTTCACTTTATGCTTGAAGTTGATATGGAAGGCGCTCTTAGCAAATCACTTGACCGATACAGCACTGATATTCGCAGTAGCCTACGTGAAGACCGGATTTCCTATACGGGTATCGAGCGGCTAGATCAACAATTGATCATTAAATTTCGTGATATAGAAGCACGCTCAGAAGCTGAATCAGCACTGAAATCAACTTACCCTGACCTCAGCTTTAGTACAGAAGAAACAAATAACCGCTATCATCTGATTGCTACTATTCATTCTGAAGCACAAATACGCATGCAAGACTCAGCTGTACAGCAAAACATCACAACATTGCGTAACCGTGTTAATGAATTAGGTGTTGCAGAACCCATTATTCAAAAAGCTGGGGCTGACCGAGTCATTGTCCAATTACCTGGTGTGCAAGATACCGCGAAAGCCAAAGATATTTTAGGCCGAACAGCGACCTTAGAAATACGTATGGTTGATGACGAACGTGATCTTGATGCAGCTTTGCGTGGTCAAGTTCCTTTCGGCACGGAACTCTATGAAGAAAGAGGCGGCGGGCCATTGCTAGTTAAAAAGCAAGTATTACTAACAGGCGAACGCATTACGGATGCACAACCAGGATTTGATCAAGATAATCAGGCTGCCGTACATATTAGTTTGGATAGTAATGGTTCACGAATATTTAGACAATTAACGCGTGAAAATGTTGGCAGAAGAATGGCCATTTTATTGATTGAAAGAAACATAGCGGAGGTTGTAACCGCCCCAGTTATCCGTGAAGAAATTGGTGGAGGACGTGTTCAGATCAGTGGGCGCATGACCAGTATGGAAGCCAGA
>JAOULU010000006.1 GCA_029881855.1 Nitrosomonas sp.
AACATATGCACAACTTCATTAATAACGGGTGAAATCAACCAGATAGCGACAGCCAGTAACAATACACCAAAGAATTGTTTAATGGACTCCATCCATGGCCCTGCTTTAGGCAACAATGCGCCAGCCGATGCGCCCAATAACAACAGCGGCACACCCATACCTAGCGCCATCACAAATAACGCTGAACCGCCTAAAACTACATCACGTGTTTGACTGATATAAAGCAATGCGCCCGCCAACGGAGCAGCAACACATGGCCCAATAATCAACGCAGATAATGCGCCCATTCCGAATACACCGGTTAAATGTCCACCCTTGAGATGCCCAGCTTCTTCTGAAAGTTTGCTTTGAATCGCACCTGGCATTTGTAACTCATAAAACCCAAACATTGAGAACGATAACAAAACAAATACCAATGCAAATGAACCCAATACCCAGCCATTTTGAAGTGCTGCGGATAACATCGCGCCTGAAAGCCCAGCAGCCACACCCGCCGCCGCATAAGTAATGGCCATACCCAATACGTAAGCCAATGCTAAAATAAAACCACGTCCTTTCGTGATATGCTTGCCTCGTTTCGCAATAATCCCCGACAAAATGGGGAACATTGGAAACACACAAGGTGTAAAAGCCAATAGCAAACCAAGGCCAAAAAACCCAGTCAGAATCAGCCAAAAATTGCCAGTCTCAAACATCCGGTCTATTTTATAAGCCTCTGTTTCAATAGCAGGCAGCCTGGATGGCATCTGAAATAATTCAGCCGCAGCATCAACTTTAGCAGCTGTGGCGTTGCCACTAACTACTTCAGCCACTGCATCGACAATTTTCAGGGCAGGCAGTGTCAAATCAACTGTCTTGTTAATTGGCGCATAACATACGCCAATCGGCTCATTACACCCTTGATAGGTAGCTGCCAGTGTCAACGGCTGCTCGCTGGCTGATGCTTCGCGTTTTAGCGAAATAATAGCCTGGATTGGTTGATAATAGACCTCGGTCTCACCAAAAGTCAGATCATTCTTCATCTTCCCTGGCGGCAAAATTATTTTTTCGATGAACGTGCCTTCCTCTTGCGGCTCAAAAGCAATCTTGTCTCGATAAAGGTAATAATCTTTCGCGGGTGTAAAATTTGCAATTAACGTATTGGCGTCGCGTACTTCCACGGACATCTTGAATGCTTCGTCAGGCGGCAAAAGTTCTTGTTGATTTGATTGGCCTAAATTAATACCCAATTCCTGCAGTTTTGAAAACAGGCTGAAGGACCCACCTTCTTGTGCAGACACATTGGTGCTTACCAAGCAAAATAAAAGTAAAAATAATTGGATTAAGCGCATCTGAATTCAGTATTGTTTATATTGTTTAGTCAACTCGTTGTGTTTCTTTAATTATCCATTGCAAATAGGCAGGTAAACCACCACTTACAGAGACAACAATCACCTCTGGCAGTTCATAAGGATGCATTATCTTTATGAGTTGCTCCACTCTCTCATAATGTTGTCGCTGCGTTTTGATTAGAACCGGTATCTCATCATCAGACTCAACCTTATCCTGCCAGCGATAAACTGATGTACACGTAGCCAGCACATTGACACACGCCGCCAGATGTCCATCAATCAACTTTTCTGCCAACGCAACAGCCCCTTTTTTATCTGGAAAATTAGTAATAATAAGAACGAGATCCATTGCAGTCAGTTTAGAAATAACGATAAAGTTACAATTTTAACCCGCTTATCGCAAAAACTCACGCAATGATGTGTCAGCGTTGTCCCAGCCCATCTTTTTGACAAATAAACTTGCACTGAGTAGGTATTGTTAAGGAGAATATGTCCAAGGAAACACCGGTTGACCTTAAATCCAAATGTAATCGGCACTTCCTTTGGAAAAAATAACTAAAAAGGCAATCACAAATGAAACAATTATTCACTTATTTACAAATTCTTACTATTACATTTCCCATTATTATATTTTCAGCTTATATCATCATGGATGAGGGCGACCAATTTACCGACGAGCATTACCTTATCACCAGCTTAAGTGCCATTCCATTTTTTATCGTGTTATTGGTTAAGTTTCTCATGTCCGATGCAGATAAAGAATAACCCATATGTTACTGCACGCATTAATTAAACCAAGTAAACCAAGAAGAAACAAATGCGCGGGTTAACAGAAACAGTAGGGCGTAAACTGGCACGGTTTCTAACCAAACCAGTCCGGCAAGGTACGCAGGTCACATCGATTAGCCAGGAACAATTGACTGCAACACTGCAACCCGGAGATGTTCTTCTCATCGAAGGAAATACTCGTCTGAGTATACCGATCAAATACCTGACACAATCAACCTGGTCACACGCAGCACTGTACATCGGTGATGCACTTACGCCACAAGAATCATGGCAACTTCCATTAACACTGGTAGAAGCAGACCTGGAAGAAGGTGTACGCGCAGTAACGCTTGCGCACTATGCGCACATGCATATTCGAATCTGTCGTCCCGTTGGCCTCAGCGAGGAAGACCGTAAAAGAATCGTTGATTACGTTATTGCACGGATTGGTCAGCAATATGATCTCAAAAACATTTTTGATCTTGCACGCTTCCTTTTTCCCGCAATCCCAGTCCCAATACGATTACGCCGCAGACTTCTGGCACTTGGCAGTGGTGACCCAACTCGCGCCATTTGCTCTACACTCATAGCCCAGGCATTTCAATCAATACATTATCCCATTCTCCCAGAGGTCAAGCGTGAATGGTCTGATGACCCAAAATGCGCCGATTACTACGCAGAAATATACCAAATCCGCCATCATAGTCTATACACACCACGTGATTTTGACATCTCGCCCTTCTTCAACATTATCAAACCTACAATAGAGAATGGCTTTGATTATCACGCAATCTCCTGGAGCGATGCTCCAGAGGCGTTGGAAGCAGGTATCGACAAGAATTAGGCCATATATCGTCATAGTCACAAACAAAAAATTAATGCCTCAGCATAATTGGCCGTATATAAAATTTAAGCAGCGTTATTTATATCAAAACGGTTTTTATAAAGAGGCACCTGATGAAACTCTCAATAAAACATTGCATTCTATCTTTTTTTATATTTATTATTGCGCTTCCCGCGTATTCAGACTCGCCCGTATGGAAAGTAGAGAAAGGTGAACATCAGCTTTTTATTGGCGGCACCATCCACTTGTTAAGCCAATCGGATTACCCTTTACCTCCTGAATTCGAGACAGCATATAACCAATCTACACGCCTGATTTTTGAGACAGACATTCAAGAAATTAAGGACCCAGAATATCAGCTGATGATGATGAGTGAGTTAGTACTTGCTGACGGAGAAGATTTAAAACAATTATTGAGTGAAGAAACCTATCGGGAATTGGAAGAATATTGCCTCAAGAGAGGCATCCCAATGGTTCTCATTACAAGCTTTAAGCCTGGCATGATAGCTATGATGCTAACACTAATGGAGCTGCAACAATTAGGGGTTGATGGCACAGGCGTCGATGACTATTACAGCACCAAAGCCTTACAAGATGGTAAAAGCCTTGGCCAACTTGAAACCATCGAACAACAATTTGCCTTCATCTCCGCAATGGGTAAAGGACAAGAAGATGACTTGATTTCTTATACACTGGAAGATATCAAACAACTACCAACAACCTGGAAAAAGCTCAATGCTGCCTGGCGCAAAGGTAATCTCCAAGAACTCAAAGAAATCGCTCTACTGCCCCTTAAGCGTGACCACCCAGAAACCTATGACACGCTATTGGTGAAAAGAAATAACGCTTGGATGCCTCAAATTGAAGCCATGTTAACGACAAAAGAAGTTGAATTTGTTTTAGTCGGTGCACTACATTTAGTTGGCAATAACGGCTTACTGGCACAACTTTCTGCTAAAGGCTATACCGTTACAAGATTATAAAACACCGTTTAGAAACTTATCTAAGTGACCGGCAAATGTTTTCCGGTCACTTTGACTCAGCGCCGATGGACCACCCGTATCTACACCGCTTGAACGCAAAGTATCCATAAAATCCCGCATACTAAGACGTGCACCAATATTATCCGCCGTGTACCACTCGCCACGAGAACTGAGTACATGACCACCTTTCTCAATCACCTCTGCGGCTAAAGGAATATCACTTGTAATAACAAGATCGCCTGCACTAAGCCTTTTAACAATCTCATTATCAGCCACATCAAAACCGTGTTCGACCTGAAGCATTCTAATAAATTGGGACGGCGGTACATGCAACGAATGATTTGCCACAAGAATCAACTCCAACCCCTTCCGCTCTGCTGCTCTAAACAAAATTTCCTTGATCACCACCGGGCAAGCATCCGCGTCGACCCATATTTTCATTTTCAATGATTAGTTAATTTGGCAATATAATCACGCAAAAATAGAAAACATCGTAAATACACCAGAACTTCGCGCTGTATATTTAAGAGGAAGTACTTGCTCATTTTTAAAAGGATCCCCCAAATAGAACGTAAAGTTGGTGACCGCATATATTGTTGTTGCCCGTACCTCCCACAAAGTTTCGCTACCAATATAGCTCTTAAAGTTTCTTCTGAAGGGTTACATTCAATTTCTGTCATTTGTGACACCCAAATCAAAATTAATAAAGAAACTAGAGTCTGAATCAAGAACAATCTGAATAATATTTAATATTGAGAGCCGCAAACTAAATTAACCGACCAAACTCAAAGCATCAATCCCCGCCTGAGCAATCTGCGCATCTTGATGTGAGCGCACACCACTCACACCAATTGCACCCACAAACTGCCCTTCAATAGTAATCGGCAAGCCGCCTTCAACAGGTAGCGCGCCTGGTAGACCTAAATAATGTAGCCGGCCATCTGTGATGTTTTGTTCTAGCACTTTGGTAGGACGGCGAAAGGCGATAGCAGAACGGGCTTTTTCTATGGCGACGTTAACACTGCCGAATTGCACGTTATCCAGGCGGTGTAGTAACAATAGATGACCACCATCGTCCAAAATAGCGATCACGACAGGCCAATTGTTATGCATGGCTTCTGCTTCTGCGCCTGCAGCAATCTTTTTAGCATCATCCAGGGTCAGAATTGTTTTATTGCTTGGCATATCATTTTCTCTTTTCGATATTAATTAAATCAAGTAGCGATTCATGTTGCTGTTTTCTGGTTTCAGAACAAGGAAAGCACGCGCAGTTTACAAGTGTAAATGAGCCTATTTGACGCAATTCTGGGGCCAGAAAACAGCAAGATCAATTACTACAGCCCTAAGATTCCGCTTGAGAGATATTACTGTCCGGCGGTACACTATGCGTCAACCACACATTACCACCAATCGTTGAGCCACGGCCGATAGTAATGCGCCCAAGAATCGTCGCACCCGCGTAAATGACCACATCATCTTCAACAATGGGGTGGCGCAAGTTACCTTTCACCAGCGCACCATTCTCATCCACCGGAAAGCGTTTAGCGCCCAGTGTAACCGCCTGATAAAGACGCACATTCTTACCGATAATTGCTGTCTCACCAATCACCACACCCGTACCATGATCAATAAAGAAACTGGGGCCAATTTGTGCGCCAGGATGGATTTCAATACCCGTCGCTGAATGGGCAATTTCCGAAAACATTCGTGCAATCAAAGGTACACCCAGGCCGTGTAGCTCATGCGCCAGCCGATAATGAGTAATTGCCATAATACCCGGATAGCACACCAGCACTTCGTCCACATTGCGTGCTGCCGGATCACCCTCAAAAGCAGCAATGATGTCACTTTCCAACATATTGCGTACATGTGGCAAACGCTTAGCAAACGCCTGTGTAATAGCTATCGATTTCTTGCGGTCCTCATCGGATAACACATCGGTCTCAGCGTTATAATGTAGTTCATGCTGGACCTGTACCATCAATTCACGCAAGGTCATATTGAGCGTGTGACCAACAAAATGATCAACCCCTTCATCGGCTAATTCTGCTGGGCCCAAACGATTAGGAAATAACGCGGCGCTGAGGCCCTCGGCAACACCCACCAGAATCTTACGCAACGGTAATTTTGGCGGACGATCATGGCGCTGCCGACTTTCTAGCGAAGCCCTACGCAAGGTACGCAATTCATCAACGATTTGATCCACTTCCAAATGCGTGCTTCTTAACAGAAGATCACGTGTTCTTTTGATATTACCCACTTGTCATTAAACCCTGTTCGTCAAACATACCTTCAAAAAGAATACTGCTCAAATAGCGCTCACCAGAATCCGGCAAAATCACGACAATTGTTTTATCAGCGTTTTCCGGACGTTTAGCATGGCGCACTGCTGCTGCCACTGCTGCACCGCAGGAAATACCGGAAAGAATCCCTTCTTCATTAGCCAATCGGCGTGCATAAAGCACGGCCTCTTCATTACTCACTTGCTCAATTTCATCGACCATTGAAAGATCTAAATTATCCGGCACAAAACCCGCACCGATACCTTGGATCTTATGCGGCCCAGGTGCTAACGGTTCACCAGTACGATGTTGTGTAAGAACAGGGCTGGCCGTTGGCTCAACTGCAACCGATGTAATAGCCTTGCCCTTAGTGTTCTTGATATAGCGCGAAACACCCGTGATGGTGCCCCCCGTACCCACACCAGAAACTAAAATATCCACCGCACCATCCGTGTCATCCCAAATTTCCGGACCGGTTGTTTTTTCATGGATAGCCGGGTTGGCTGGATTCTCAAACTGTTGCAGCAAAACATAACGGCTTGGGTCAGAAGCTACAATTTCTTTTGCCTTGGCTAATGCGCCACCCATGCCCTTAGGCCCTTCTGTTAATTCCAGCTTCGCACCCAATGCAACCAATAGCTTACGCCGCTCAATACTCATGGTTTCCGGCATAGTCAACGTGAGTGGAATACCACGTGCTGCCGCGACAAAAGCCAGCGCAATTCCGGTATTACCACTGGTTGGCTCGACAATTTCCTTACCTGGCCCAAGCAACCCTTTTGCTGCGGCATCATCAATCATTGCCACCCCAATCCGGCATTTAACCGAATAAGCGGGATTGCGGCCCTCTATCTTACCCAACACCAGCGCAGAAGCACCATCTGTAATACGATTGAGACGAACCAATGGGGTATGCCCAATAGACTGTGCGTTATCTTCAAACCAATTTGCCATGACTCTTCCTTGTTTTTGACACAACAAAAATATTAACCTAAAACCTCAGTTAAATGATGTCTAATTTAGAAATCGTGCATTAATTCTATTCAACAGCAAGCTATTATAGTAATGTAAGCATGCGTTTTAAGCATCAAGCAGTATCAGGAGAAATTTAGAATGTCATGGCGCATAAAAGACTGGCAACGCAATCGTATCCTTCAGCATGAAGGTATACCTGATCAACTTTGGCAAAAGTTAATTAATTTGCGCTGCCTTAAAGGTCTCAGCCCTGACGAGCTTGCTCATTTACGTGATTGTGTCACATTGTTCCTGCATGCCAAACAAATAAATGGTGCGCATGATTTAGTCATCACCGATGAAATGCAGGTCATCATCGCGATACAAGCCTGTATTCTGATTTTAAAACTGGACCTGGCCTATTATGAAAACTGGGTCGAGATCATCGTTTACCCCAGCGAATTTATTCGAGATTACAATTATGCAGACAGCGCGGGTGTCGTGCATCATGTGCATACCACCGCTTCTGGTGAATCCTGGCTGGCTGGTCCAGTCATCCTTTCCTGGCAAGACATCGCGCATGCTGTTGACCACCCCGGCCATAACGTCGTGATCCATGAATTTGCACATAAAATCGACATGCTCAACGATGGCGCAAATGGTTGCCCAGAATTACACCCTAATATGAGCGCCCATACCTGGTATGAGATTTTTAGCAAAGCCTATAGAAAATTCTGTCAGCAAGTAACGCGCGGTCACGGACTAATCATTGATCCCTATGCCGCCGAAAGCCCCGCAGAGTTTTTTGCGGTGTTGAGCGAAGTGTTTTTTGAATTACCATTGATTGTTAAGCAACATTTCCCATCTATTTATGAGCAATTGGCGTTATTTTACCGACAAAACCCGGCAGAACGTTGGAGCCAACAAAATTAACCCGCCTTACCATCTATTCTCTGTCGCCAATAAATCGGCGCATAACGTATTGCCCATAGGACAAAGCATCCCAGCCAGATGAGTCCGGCAAAAAGATATAACCAAGGTGCCATATTGGCTGTAGCGGGTGCGACATCTGCCAGAATCCGGATGACAGTCGCAGCTTGAAACCCAATAAACAATTGCCAAGTAACGGGGTCAAGTACCAATGGCCGCCCGGAATGGCCAATGGTGACACGTGAGGCCATACCTAATACCATACTGGCAAAAAACCCAATCGCCAACGCATGTAATGGCGCCAAGCCTAGTATAAATGTTTGCCCCCCAGATAACATGAGCGCCAAGCTTTGCGCGCCATACAACAACATGGACACACCCAGCCAGGCAAAAGAGATATGCAATACCGCCAGTAAGCTCACACTGAAACTACGTAGGAAACCCCATTGATACGATAGATAAAGGGCGAAAGCAGCCAGAGGTAAATCAACAACCCACAAGTAAGATGCCCTATCCAACAGCTGCAGAAAACCGTGACCAACAATACAGATCAGCATGAGCCAGAGCATCCAATACGGCCTGACCATCACATAATCATCCAGCACCCGGCTTGAAAAAAATGGAATCATGCGGTGTGAAACCGTTAGCACAATCGGCAACAGGAAAAACCAGACACCCGCTGTGCGGGAAAAGTTTAGCAACATCCAACTATCCGTCATCAGCCATAAGAGATAACAAGCCACCCCCAACCAACCTAATAACAATGCGGTACTTGTCACCATAGCATGGCGTTTATCGCTACCTGATGCTCCCATCATAACGCGCAGCAAGACATAACAAGCAACGCTCCAGCCAGCCAACATAACAGCCACACCTGCTATCACAACAGATTTTCCCGTGAGCATCCCGACATAAAACAACAGCACACCAATTGCCATCAACAAACAGGTTGCCATGTATTCACGTGATTTTACTTTGTCACCACTCATCCAATTAGGATAGGTCGTAAATAAAAAACCCAAAATGAAAAAAGGGAAAAAGCCATAAATCATTAGATAAGCGTGTGACCAGGTGGGTGCAACACTCCAGGTTGATGCTGAACCCACGATGGCATAACGGCCAGCTAAATCGTAGACCCACCAAAGTAATGTCATGACACCTTGCAGCGCACCGACTAAAAACAAGCTGCGATGCGGTGCAGCTGAAAGATGATTCCAGGTTGTCAATTGTTGTTTCATGTTAATCCCTTATCACACACTAAGTGATCGATAAATTAGTAAATACTCTGGTCTATAGTTTCTCTTCACGCGGGTTTTTGGTATCATGCGTGTCCTGCCTTATGCACAAGTGCTTCATGCTAAACATTGACTTACATTGTCATTCCACAATTTCTGATGGCCTATTAACGCCTACACTACTGGTTGATCGTGCTGCAAAGCGCGGCGTTAAAACACTCGCGCTTACTGATCACGATGATGTTGCCGGCTTGGATGAAGCCCGCATTGCAGCTGACGCGCAAAATATCACACTTATTAATGGCGTGGAAATATCCGTTAGTTGGCGTGGTCGTACCATTCATATTGTCGGCTTGAACATTGACCCAGAGTATACGCCACTTACAGAAGGCTTAAAGACTATCCGTGATGGTCGCGCGCAACGCGCTCAGAACATTGCTGATGAACTGGAAAAAATCGGTATCAAAGGCAGCCTGGAAGGTGCCTACAAACATGTTGGCGAGCGTCGCTTGATTGGCCGCACCCATTTTGCACGTTTTCTGGTTGAACAGGGTTACGCTAAAAATGTAAAATCAGTATTTAAAAAGTATTTGATTAAAGGCAAGCCAGGTTATGCGCCACATGATTGGGCGGCCCTAAATGATGCAGTCAGTTGGATTTGTGATAGCGGCGGCAAAGCTGTTATCGCGCATCCCGCACGATATAATCTAGGAAAAAATGTACTGGATGATCTATTACATGAATTTCGCGACCTGGGTGGAACAGCAATTGAAGTTATTACGGCCAGTCATACACCAGAGCAGGCCTTACATTTTGCTCAACATGCAAAAGACATGAATTTTCTAGCTTCTTGTGGTTCTGATTTTCATGGTCCAGGGGAAAGTTTTTTTGATCTCGGCCAATTACCTGATTTCCCAGCAGGATGCATTCCCGTATGGCATGATTGGAAACTTGTCGCATAATCCATTCAATCGCATTAAATATCTATTTACTTAATATATACACCTAAACGTGGCTCAATTTTTTTCTATTCATTCAAGTACACCTCATTTACGTTTAATACGGCAAGCTGTCGCAATCGTTCGTAATGGCGGTATTATTGTTTACCCAACTGATTCCAGTTATGCACTGGGTTGTCAAATTGGCGACAAAAGCGCGATGTCGCGCATACGCACCATACGTCAAGTAGATGACAACCATCATTTCACATTGGTATGCCGGAATCTGGCGGAAATATCAAATTATGCCAAGGTGGATAACAGTCAATATCGACTCCTCAAAGCCAACACACCGGGTAGCTACACGTTTATTTTACAAGCCAGCCGTGAAGTTCCTCGTCGCTTACAGCACCCCAAACGTAACACCATCGGCCTGCGCGTACCTGACCATCCCGTTGTGCTGGCATTACTGGAAGAATTAGACGAACCGTTACTCAGCTCCACCCTAATATTGCCAGATGATGAATATCCATTAAACGACGCAGAAGAAATTCGAGGCCGTTTGGAGCATCACGTTGATTTGATCATGGATGCCGGTTCATGTGGCAATGAAATGACTAGCGTCATTGACTTAACAGGCAATGCCCCTGAATTAATTCGGCAAGGCAAAGGTAATATCGAACCCTTTGGAATCACAAATGGATGATGTGATTCAAGGTATTGCCATTTATGCCTTGCCTGTTATTTTTGCCATAACCATGCACGAGGCCGCGCATGGTTATGTGGCTAAACATTTTGGGGACTTTACCGCATATAATGAAGGCCGCATCAGCCTCAATCCAACCAAGCATATCGACCCTATC
This sequence comes from Nitrosomonas sp., assembly GCA_029881855.1. Lineage (GTDB taxonomy): Bacteria > Pseudomonadota > Gammaproteobacteria > Burkholderiales > Nitrosomonadaceae > Nitrosomonas. The sequence goes on from JAOULU010000006.1 coordinate 11,129, forward strand.
GGCACTATCCTGGTGCCCATGACTTTATTTATTGTTAGTAAGCTAACGATTGGCGCTGGTTTCTTGTTTGGCTGGGCCAAGCCTGTTCCTGTTAATTTTTCAAATTTGCGTCACCCCAAACATGACATGCTTTGGGTGGCAGCGGCCGGCCCTGGCGCTAACTTATTGATGGCTCTTTTCTGGGCATTGATTATTAAACTGGGCATCGCCATGCCTGACAGTACCTTTGCAAAACCAATGATCTTAATGGGTATTGCTGGCATAGAAATTAATGTGATACTGATGGTACTCAACCTGCTACCATTACCCCCATTGGACGGCGGTCGTATGGCAGTCAGTCTGCTGCCACATCGTATTGCCTACCATTTTTCCAAAATTGAGCCTTATGGCTTCATGATTTTATTAGTGTTACTGTTTAGCGGTATATTAGGTACTGTTATTTGGCCTATGATTACTTGGACCAAAGTAATGATGGTGTCAATATTCGGGTTATATATATAGGATACAAAAATGTTTGCTGATCGCGTTTTATCAGGCATGCGCCCTACAGGTAGCCTGCATTTAGGTCATTATCACGGTGTATTAAAAAACTGGGTGGAGTTACAACAACAATATGAATGCCTGTTTTTTGTCGCCGATTGGCATGCGCTGACAACCCATTACGACTCACCTGAAATTATTGAACAAAATGTTTGGGACATGGTGATTGACTGGCTGGCTGCGGGTGTTGACCCCTCTAAAGCCACGCTATTCATCCAATCAAAAGTACCTGCACACGCTGAACTGTATATGTTGTTGTCGATGATGACCCCATTAGGGTGGCTAGAACGTGTACCCACATACAAAGACCAACAAGAAAAACTAACTGAAAAAGATCTTAGCACACATGGTTTTCTGGGATACCCGTTGCTGCAAAGCGCAGATATTCTCATTTACCGTGCAAACCTTGTGCCTGTTGGTGAAGACCAAGCGCCACATCTTGAGTTTACGCGTGAAATTTGCCGCCGTTTCAATCACATTTATGGCAAAGAAATTGGCTTTGAAGAAAAAGCTGAAGCCGCCATAAAAAAACTCGGCTCCAAACGGTCCCGGCTCTACAATGAATTACGTAATCGTTACCAAGAACAAGGTGACGAAAGTGCGCTAGCCGAAGCACAATCATTACTTAATGAGCAACAAAATCTCAATATGGGTGATCAAGAACGCTTATTCGGTTATCTGGACGGCGGCGGAAAAATGATCCTTTGCGAACCGGAAACCTTGCTGACAGAAGCCTCCAGAATGCCTGGGCTGGATGGTCAAAAAATGTCTAAATCCTACAACAACACGATCAGTTTGCGTGAAGACCCTGACAGCGTGACTAAAAAGGTTCGTACCATGCCAACCGACCCCGCTAGGGTACGGCGTAGTGATCCTGGCGACCCGGCCAAATGTCCGGTATGGCAATTCCATATGATTTATTCCGATGACAAAACCAGAGAATGGGTGCAAAATGGCTGTAAAAATGCGGAAATTGGCTGTCTGGATTGCAAGTCGCCGTTAATTAAAATGATACTGGCTGAACAAGCGCCCATGCACGAACGCGCTAGGATGTATGAAGAAGACCCTACGCTGGTACGTAATATTATTGCCGATGGCTGCGAAAAAGCCAATCAAATGGCCGAAGAAACCATGCGTGATATCCGAGAAGCGATGGGCTTGAGCTACTCTTAAAGCAACGCTCAGTTAGCACTTTTATTTGGCTTGGAAATAAACACCACTTTTATAAACAAACATCACTAACAGGCAGCTGAAACAATGAATCCAATAATTGATTCTGTTGATACTCCCCCTGTTGCAAAAATCTGTGGTGAACCCTTAATGGAGATCCCGCAGGATTTATACATCCCACCCGATGCCCTAGAAGTCTTTCTGGACACATTCCAAGGGCCTCTTGATTTATTACTCTACCTCATACGCAGACATAATCTGGAAATCCTAGATATTCCGATGGCTGAATTAACCAAACAGTACATGACTTATGTTCAAATGATGCACGCCGAACAACTAGAGTTAGCCGCTGAATATCTGCTCATGACCGCACTGCTAATTGAAATCAAGTCGCGCATGCTGCTGCCAAAACCGGTTGTTGAAAACGACGAAGAAAGTGACCCACGTGCTGAGCTGGTTCGGCGCTTACTTGAATATGAGCAAATCAAGCAGGCCGCCAACCGTCTCAATGAATTACCACAAGCTGAACGTGACTTTACAACCATCCAAATATGGGTTGAACAACAATTAATCAGTCAACCACCCACTATTTCAGTTGATGATCTTCGTCATGCTTGGATTACACTCATTACACGCGCTAAAATCAACCGTCACCATCAAGTCACTCGTGAAACGCTATCTGTGCGTGCTTATATGAGTCAGGTGCTACGCAATCTACAGGGCCGTCAACAAGTAGAATTTTATGAATTATTCAGCCCGACTGCCAGCGTTTCAGAAGTCGTTGTTATTTTCCTAGCGATCCTGGAACTGGCCAAAGAGACATTAGTAAAAATCACCCAACCCGAGGTATTTGGAATTATTTATGTCTGCTCAACTGAAACCACACAACCTACCTGAAACACAAGACACACTTAATCCTTCCAAAACAAAGCAAATATTGGAAGCAGTGTTGTTAACAACTCAGGAACCCTTATCGGTAACCGAATTAAAAAAACTATTCGACAACAAATTAAGCACCGCGTTGATTAACAATCTACTCAAAGATTTAAGTGAAAAATGGCTTGAAAGCGGTATTGAGCTGGTGAATGTAGCTGGTGGCTGGCGCTTCCAGACTAAAGCTGAGATTCAACCGTTTGTGGACCGATTAACCCCACAAAAAACACCACGTTATTCACGTGCGGTAATGGAAACCCTTGCCATTATTGCTTATCGCCAACCGGTAACACGCGGAGATATTGAAGACATCCGTGGTGTTAGTGTTTCTAGCGCCATTCTCAAAACACTCATTGCGCGTGGCTGGATTGATGACGTCGGACACCGCAACGTCCCAGGCAAACCCACATTATTTGCCACCACACAATCTTTTTTAAATGACCTAAACCTTCGTTCACTGGAAGAACTTCCACCGCTAGATGAACTGGAATCATTAGTGGAGAAAAACGAAGAATTGCCGCTTGAAGAACCGACCCAACCAGCCACTTAGCGTTCTAAACACCATCACATAATGCACCCCAAAAACAAATAAACACACGAAAGCATGGTTTTCATTTCATGCGATTGGCCTACATTATTGTGATCAACCTGGGGGTTACGCTTTGTTACGCTTTGTTACGCTTTGTTACGTTCTGCGCCTCAAGCAACTCTGGCGTTAAATGTGGCGCAATAACTTGCAGCAACTGCCCAAAAACCTTTGGATTGCCGGCAACAATCTGGCCACTTTCCAATTGTGTCGCGTTGCCCTCAAGATCACCCACCAAACCACCTGCCTCAGTAATCATCAAACAACCTGCCGCCATATCCCACGGCGCTAAACCGATTTCCCAAAAACCATCATAACGCCCGGCCGCCACATAGGCTAAATCCAAAGCCGCAGACCCAGGACGACGCACACCCACAGTGCGCGGAATAATATCCACAAGCATCGCGATATAAGCGTCCATATGCGTTAAATCACGAAATGGCAGCCCGGTACCAATCAAACAATCCTCCAGCCGGGTTCGTTTACTCACACGCAAACGCTTATTATTAAGATAAGCACCACCACCACGGCTGGCTGTGAACAATTCATTATTGGTTGGATCATAAACCACAG
>JAOULU010000197.1 GCA_029881855.1 Nitrosomonas sp.
GCCGACCATATGTGGCAATGATTTGTCCATCAACAATTTGTTTTTCTTTTCGCGCATTTTTAGTAGAAGCACTCAAATTGTAAATAGCTTGTCTATTTTTGCGGCGCAAATAAAATCATTCTCAGATAAACCGCCAATAGCATGTGTCGTGTATGTTACGACACATTGATTGTAACCAACCACAATATCCGGGTGATGATCTTCACGATGTGAAACCCATGCCACTGCATTTACAAAAGCCATGGTTTGATAATAATTCTTGAATGCATATGTTTTATTGATTTGTTTATCCTGCAATTCCCACGCATCAAGTTGCAGTAAAAATGCGCTCACTTGACCTGATGAGAGCGGCGGCACACCACCCTCACAAGGTTTGCACTGTTTGGTTGTCAAGTCACAAGTCGCATCATTCATCAACGCACCTGTCCCTGAAGATGCGCCACTCTAATTGCAGCAGGTGGATGTGAGTCATAAAATGCTGAATGCAATGGGTCGGGCGTTAATGTCGCTGCATTATCCTGATAAAGCTTAACCAATGCATTAATCAAATCATCTGAGGACGCATGCTGTGCCGCATAAGCATCTGCCTCAAATTCGTGCTTGCGAGAATATATACTTGATAACGGGTGAAACAAAAAGGTAAATACTGGCATGACCAGGAAAAACAGCAACAATGCCATAGCCGTTGATGGCACAGATGAAACCGACACACCTAATCCCTCATAAAACCAGTTTTGCTCCATTAAATAACCCAATACCCACAAAAAAACTAGGCTCATGGCAAAGGATATCGCAATACGTTTAAATACATGACGGTGCTTAAAATGTCCTAATTCATGCGCCAAAACTGCCTCTATTTCAGATGGTTTAAGTCGAGATAATAAGGTGTCAAAAAAAACAATCCGTTTAGTTTTTCCAAATCCCGTGAAATATGCATTGCCATGACTGCTACGGCGTGAACCATCCATCACAAACAAACCACTTGACTCAAAACCACATTTTTCTAGCAATTGTTCGATACGTTTTTTTAATGTCGTATCTTCCAACGGTGTAAATTTATTAAAGAATGGTGCAATCCAGGTTGGGTAAATTGCCAAGACAAACAAATTAAATACTATCCACGCAAACCAGGCATATAGCCACCAATTGCTCCCCATTTCCTCCATTAGCAACAAAATACAAACTAATAAAGGTATACCCAAGATTAAACCCAATGCAGCATGCTTAACCATATCGACAAAAAACATCTTCGGTGTCATTTTGTTAAAACCATATTTCTCTTCAATGACAAAAGTGTTGTAGTAACTCAATGGAATTTCTGCAATACTGACAATCATAAAAGTACTGATAATCAACAGTATACCGTGCGCCAACGGATCACTAAGCCATTGTGCCCAGAAACCACTTAATGCAGTTAACCCACCACCTAAGGTAAAGATCAACAAAAGTACTGCTTGCAACAAAATAGCAGGATATCCCGCACGCGTTTTGTCACAGGTATAATCCGCCGCTTTTTGATGGTCCACCAAACTAATCTGGCTAGCAAAGTCATCAGGCACCCTATCCTGATTAGCACGAATATGGCGAATATGCCTAACGGCCAACCATACCTGGGTCAGCGTGGTCAATAACAGTGCAACAAGAAAAATAAAAGTAAATATTTGCATAGTAAATAGTCTTAAAGATCAGTTTGTTATTAAAGATGTCGCAGATTTATTCATGAACTGACTTTTGATGATTAGAGTTTTCCCTGCAATTTGAAAGGCTTTTATCTCGTTATCCATTGACTCAGAAAAATTCCATAATTCTAAAAGTGACTAACGACCACCAATATGACACAATTATACTCACCTAATTCTAAAAGCTCATTATGGCACAAGATAACAAGAACCTCATCTGGATTGACATGGAAATGACTGGACTTAACCCAGATACTGACCGGATCATTGAGGTCGCTTTGGTTATAACAGATTCGCAATTAAATGTCGTCGCTGAAGGTCCTGTTCTGGCCGTACACCAACCGGATGCCACATTAAACGGTATGGATAAATGGAATACATCCACGCATTCAAAATCCGGTTTGATTGACAAAGTCAAAGCTTCAAAATTAAATGAGGCTGAAGTTGAAGCACAAATGCTAGCATTCCTACAGTTGCACATAGGATCAGGAATCTCCCCCATGTGTGGTAATTCCATTTGTCAGGATCGACGTTTTATGGCGCGCTGGATGCCTGAACTGGAAGAATATTTCCATTACCGTAACCTAGATGTTAGTACTTTCAAAGAACTGGTAAAACGCTGGAAACCAGAAATTGCATCAGGCCTAAAGAAAGAAGGCAAGCATGAAGCACTGGCAGATATTTATGACTCCATTAATGAACTCAAGTATTATCGTGAGCATTTTATCATTGCCTGATTCTCAGATTGCCACTGGTGTCCACATTTCACACTTTACACTTTTGAGCATGTAAGACAACGTCACAAAACAGTTACACAAATAACCATCAAAACCCCACTTCCTTAACAATTCTGATTCCTATTTCACCACCACATTACTTCATATTTCCCCTAAATCAATAGGCTTCTTGTATTATGCTTATGCAACACCATATTTTTAAGAATATTGTTATAGTATTTTCCAACAATATTTGTTTTTAACACAACCTGAGGGCAGATAAATTCTAACCCTTCATTGTTTAAATTGTTTAGGAGAAACAAGATGCATCAAAAAATGAAATTAATAACCATTGCTCTCGGCACATTTTTTTTAATGTCACTGGGCACAGCACCTGTTTTCGCTCATGAATGTAAGCATTGTGAACATATGATATCGAAAATGGATACCAATGAAGACGGCAAAATTAGCAGAACAGAATTTATGCGTCACCACGGAGAGATGTTCGATAAACATGATCATAATGATGACAAACAGCTAGATAAAAACGAATTACATCATATGATGGAACAAATGCATGGAGACAAACATGACCATAATGGTGACAATGGTCATGGTCACGACCATGGACATGGCGATGACGAGCATGGACACGGACATGGGCACGACCATTAAGACTTAGCATCCAGCCTATATAGACTGAGTGGACTGCGATTTTATCTAAACATTGTCAGCTTTATTAAGATAATGATCTGATTACGTCGCAGTTAAAAAATCACACAATATTTTAAATCAGACTCAATGCCGTAACCCACTAGGCTGTTGGGCTGGTCGCTTTTGTTCCAGAGGCTGTGGATCAAGTACGGCAACTGTCAAACTGTCATCATTAAAATATTTTTTAGTAACCTCACGTATTTGCTTGGCTGTTACTGCTTGCAATTTCTCCAGAATCTTATCGATATCTCGATACGATAATCCGATACTTTCCAACCGACCAATCTGCATGGCCTGGGAGAAAATCGAATCAAGTTGATACACATGACTTGCCACCACTTGCGCCTTCACCCGCGCCAATTCTTCTTCTGTTACCCCTTCATCAATAATTCTTTTTATCTCGCTACGTAATGCTTGCTCAAGTTCGTTAATTGTTTTTCCAGCACTGGGGGTACCACTCAGGAAAAACATACTCGGACCACGCGCTGATGCACCATAACTGGCACTTGCTGAAGTAGCTATGTGACGCTCACGCACTAGCGTTTTATTAAGTCTGGCCGATGCATGGCCATCTAAAACACTTTCTAGCATTTCCAGCGCATAGGGTTCCCAGTCAGCAGCAATATCCCTAATAACAGGCGCATGATAGCCCATAACAAGATATGGCAACTC
>JAOULU010000196.1 GCA_029881855.1 Nitrosomonas sp.
CGTAAAGCATGGTGTGCATTTAATTGGCATAGCAAATATTCCTGGGCTAGTAGCCGCAGATTCAAGTACATTATATGCACGTAATCTAATGAATCTTCTTAATCTAATGCTTGATCCAGAAACTGGCGCACTCAAAATAGATCGTGAAGATGAAATTATTGCTGGAACGCTGATTTGTACAGGCGGTGAAATAATTAACAAGTCTTGATTGACATAAGTACGCGCAAAGTTATCGTCTTGAAAATCAATTTATGTGTTTAAGGCGTACAAGTTTACGAATTTAAAAGGAGTAATCATGATTGGTGAAATTGATCCATTTATTATCAATCTAACGATATTTGTATTGGCAATTTTTGTTGGCTACCATGTGGTGTGGAACGTTACACCCGCTTTACATACGCCTTTAATGTCAGTAACAAATGCAATTTCAAGCATCATTATTGTGGGTGCAATGCTGGCTGCGGGGCCGGCAGAAACTGACTGGGGGGTTTGGCTTGGTGCGGCTGCGGTTACACTGGCGGCAGTTAACGTATTTGGTGGATTTCTGGTAAGTCAACGCATGCTGGAAATGTTTAAGAAAAAAGATAAAAAAGGAAACACATAAATGTCTGCAAATATGGTAGCACTTGCATATTTGGTTGCTTCAGTATTTTTTATACTAGCACTAAAAGGCTTAAGCTCGCCGGAGTCTGCACGCCGTGGTAACTTATTTGGTATGGTTGGTATGGCAATTGCAGTTGCCACAACACTGACCTTGACTGAGAATTGGGTGTTGATATTAGGTTGTATAGCAGTTGGTGGCGTGATTGGTGCCATTGTTGCAAAACGTGTTCAAATGACTGCAATGCCAGAATTAGTAGCGTTTATGCATTCGCTCGTTGGTTTGGCGGCCGTGTTTATTGCCGTTTCAGCTGTCAATAACCCTGTTTCATTTGGTTTGCCAGAAATACTGCCGATGGGTAGTAAACTGGAGCTATTTCTAGGTACATTTATTGGTGCTATGACATGGTCTGGATCGGTTATTGCATTCCTAAAATTATCTGGTCGTATGAGTGGGACCCCCGTTGTTTTTAGTGGGCAGCATATGTTGAATCTGTTGCTCGCGATTATTATGATTGGACTCGGCTTGTGGTTCTTCTTTAGTGAAACAACAAATTGGACAGCATTTATTGCGATGACCGCAATCGCTTTCTTGTTGGGATTCCTGATTATAATTCCAATTGGCGGCGCAGATATGCCGGTGGTTATTTCAATGCTAAATTCCTATTCTGGTTGGGCTGCTGCAGGTATTGGTTTTTCAATCGGCAACCCGATGTTGATCATTGCGGGTTCACTTGTTGGTAGTTCTGGTGCGATTCTTTCTTATATCATGTGCAAGGCCATGAATCGACCGTTTCTATCAGTTATATTGGGAGGTTTTGGTAGTGATGGTGGTGCCGCATCGAGTGATGATGGTACACAGAAAACTTATCGAAGTGGGAGTGCAGATGACGCCGCATTCATGTTGGGAAATTCAGATAGCGTGATTATTGTTCCTGGATATGGTCTGGCTGTTGCAAGGGCCCAGCATGCGATTAAAGAGCTTGCTGAGATGTTGCATGAGAAAGGCGTTAATGTGCGTTTTGCAATTCATCCTGTTGCTGGCCGTATGCCTGGTCATATGAACGTATTGTTGGCTGAGGCTGAAATTCCATATGAACAAGTGCTGGAAATGGATGAGATAAATAGTGATTTCTCTGATACCGATGTTGTGCTGGTTCTGGGCGCTAATGATGTGGTTAATCCAGCGGCATATGTGAAAGGCAGTCCAATTTATGGCATGCCAATTCTAGATGCACAAAAGGCACGCACAGTCATGGTTGTTAAACGTAGTATGGCGGTAGGCTATGCTGGCTTGGATAATGAGCTATTTTACATGGATAAAACCATGATGATCTTTGGGGATGCCAAGAAAGTCGTAGAGAACATGTTGAAAGCTTTGTAATAAATGCCTAATGTTTAATAAAACTCTCGGATTAGTTTCTTGCATTTGTTTTACTAATCTGAAGAGTTTTATTTTATGTTCTTAAGAGGGCTTGGTCTAGCTATATGGAATCCTTGTGCGAAATCAACGCCAATTTCACGTAATTTATCGACAATTTCTTTAGTTTCTACTAATTCAGCAATTGTCTTAACTTTCATTTCTTTAGCCAATTCAACAATTGCTACCACTTGCGCTAAATCCTCATCGTCATTTAGGATATTGCAAATTAATCCGCCATCAATCTTCAAATAATCAACTTTAATTTTCTTAAGTAAGTCTAAAGAAGCTTGATCGTTACTAAAACTACATAGCGTAACAAGGCAGCCTAGTTTGCGAATTTCTTCTGAGAAAATGCGTGCGCTTTCAAGGTTAGATGTTACATCTGATTCTTCAATTTCAAAACAAAGTAAGCGAGCGGGTACATTTTTTTCTTTAAGTTTAGTTTGGATAAAGCTCGGGAAATAAGTGTCACTTAATGTATCCCGCGCGATATTTAGACAATAAATCTGTTCAGGTTTAGATGAAGTGGCGGCCTGTGAGGATAACCATTGAATAATATTGTCTAGCACCCATCGATCAAGCTTTGGCATCATCTTAAATTGATCAACGAAAGGCAAGAATGAGCCGGGCGGCATAAGATTATTTTCTTCTTCAGACATGCGGATAAGGACTTCCTGGTGTGTCAACGCAGTGGCGTTAGGGGTAACAGGAATGATCTTCTGGCAATATAGATTAAACTCTCCGCCATCAATAGCTTGGACGATACGTGCAGCCGTAATGCCAGCTTTAGAAGCTTGATCTGAACCTTGATTGCCGGTTCGTGTTGATCCTGGTGTATCTGTTGCGACGCTATTTTTCGTAGACGAGCGATCTTTTTCTTGAGCGCGTGGTGTAATTAGCGTATAAAAACCAACCACTTTACCTTTGTTATCCATGTGAGGAATATATTGCTCGGTAAAGATATATGGAAATCCTTTGTTCGATTTTAAAACACGTTCACTGTGCATTGTTCTCCCGCCAATAACTGCGTCAATACTGTTCTTAATGCCAGAATAAAATTCTTCATTTGAAAATTCCTCTAACAAATGACCATCTATTTGGTCAGGTTTTAATCCAAACCATCGGCGAAAGATTCTGTTATGGTAATGACAGCGTTGGTCTGTGTTGAAATAGGCCAACATTACTGGGATATTTTCATCAATGTACTGGGATTTTACTTTATTTTCAGAGGATGTTTTTTCAGCCCAGAGTCTGTGTTTGATCTCATTAGTGAGTCTTTCTTTGCTTGCAAATAGCTGCGAAGAATAGTTTCTTACGTTTTTTTCCGCAGAGGAAATCTGCCCAATCATTCCCAGTATAGTTAAGAGCAAGCCACACCATAAAGCGGCATTTAGATGAAATGGCAAGCTATCAATTTCAATAGGTAAGCTATTTATAAGTAGCGTTGTGACCATCAAAGTTGCTGCTATTGACAGTGCTATGAATCCTATCAGATATGTCTTTATAGTTCTTGCTAGAGAATTTTTAGGCATCGATTAATCCTTAGTAACTTGAAACTGAGAGCTTAAACATAATAACGAATAAAAACCAACCACTTTACCTTTGTTATCCATGTGAGGAATATATTGCTCGGTAAAGATATATGGAAATCCTTTGTTCGATTTTAAAACACGTTCACTATGCATTGTTTTCCCATTAATGACTGCGTCAATACTGTTCTTAATGCCAGAATAAAATTCTTCATTTGAAAATTCCTCT
>JAOULU010000198.1 GCA_029881855.1 Nitrosomonas sp.
TCAAAAAGAATTTCACGCATTATAATAATGAAATGGGATTAACTAGCACTCAGTCCGTTTGCTGGGACAGTCCGTTTGATTTTTCACAACAAGCTATTCTTTACGTACCAACTGATTTACCTGAGCCACATCATAAAACATACACGGAACTTGTCGTTAAAGCTGCAGTGCCCGTTTTAAAAGCAAGTCGTGGCCGTGCTTTTTTCTTGTGTACCAGTTTACGAGCAATGCAACTTGTTTATGAAAAATTACAAGATATATTTGAGCATGAACAACTTGATTTCCCACTATTATTACAAGGACAGGGCTCACGTTCCTATATGTTAGATCGTTTCCGTAAACTGGATAATGCCATACTGATCGGTAGTCAATCCTTTTGGGAGGGTGTTGATGTACGTGGGGAAACGCTATCATTGGTTATCATTGACAAACTACCCTTCGCACCTCCTGATGATCCCGTATTATCCGCACGTATTGACAAAATAAATCGAGCAGGACGCAATGCTTTTATGGAATATCAATTGCCTCATGCCATCATTAATCTAAAACAAGGTGCGGGACGATTAATTCGTGATGAAACAGACCAAGGCGTATTAATGATTTGTGATCCGAGGCTCACTACAAAAGCTTATGGTCGTCAAATTTGGCAGAGTTTACCGCCCATGAAACGCACAAGATTACTCGAAGATGTCGAAAACTTTTTCTCAGTAAAGAAAACTTCTTGAATTTTTTAAGGCTGTATCAAAACATGCTTATACTAAATAACTTAAACAACAAGTTAGCCACAATTCTATTTATTTTTTTCTTTACTGGTGCTTTTATTTATGAAACGAGCCATGCTACTGGCGAAGCCTCACCAACCCCTAAACACTCATTATTGGCTGATAAATTAAATGACATTATTAAAAATATCAGAGTACAAAAGAGTGAATTAGAAGCCAAATTAACTCAATTAGAAAAAACAAAGACAGAACAGGAGAGAACCAAAATACAGGCTGAAATTAATGTGCTCAGTTCTGCTGTAACAGAACAAGAATCTTCCTTTGAAATGATACTAACGGCTGGATCGAAATTAACTAAAAACAACGTTACTGATGAAGAATTCAATTGGCAAAAAGATTTACTTGATATCTTGCAGCCAATTATGAGTGAACTCAGAGAATTAACTGAATACAGACGTAGGCTAGATGATCTGCGAAAAAAAATCATAACTTACCAATTACAAATCCACCAAATTGATGAAGCATTGGAACATATAGCGCAAATTAACAAACAAGGGCTTGAAGAAGATACTCTTTTGCAGTTCACAAAAGTTAGCGAAAAATGGCAAGATCAATTAGAGGAAAACAATCATCTTCTTGAGGTGGCACAATTACAATTGGATGAAATGATTAAGTCACAAACTGCCAATGAAGTTTCTATTAGTAATCATTTCAAACAATTTGCCACTGGACGTGGCGCTACCTTATTAATGGCATTAGCTGTTTTTACAGCAGTTTACTTTTCAATGTTGATGCTTTGGAAAAGCATACTCTGGTTTAGGACAAAAGACTCAAATGAAGAATGGACTTATTATCAACGTGTTATAACTTTTCTCTATCGAGTTATGATGGTAATTCTGGCAATTACCGCTGCTTTTTATGTACTCAGTGTACGTAATGACCAAGTATTAATTGCTCTCGCCGTATTATTACTGGTAACTGTCGTATGGGTACTTAAGAACTCAATACCACGCTATGTCAATGAGTTAAAAATCCTTCTGAATACAGGTGCCGTCAGAGAAGGGGAATGTATCACCTATAATGGCATACTAATGAGAATTGACAATATCAATTTTTATACCAAACTGTCCAATCCTTTATTACCTGAATTAAAACTAAGATTGCCGTTAGCAGAATTAACCAACTATGTTTCCCGCCCATGCAATAAAGATGAACCTTGGTTCCCCTGCAAGGTAGGGGATTTTATTAGACTTTCAGATGGTAAATATGGGTTAGTTAAGTGTATTACACTTGAGAATGTAATACTCTCTTTATACAATGGCATGATGCCACAAACTTATACAATAAATGATTTTCTAGCCGCTCAACCAGAGAATCTCTCAAAAGGTTTTATTGTTACCAGTATGATCGGTATCGACTACAAATATCAACAACAATGCACCCATCAAATACCTCAAATACTATGCGATGGGATTCGAAAGGGTTTGCAACAGGAAGACTGGGGTTATTCGTTAAAAGAAATCTGGGTTAATTTTGCGCAAGCCAGTACTTCATCACTAGATTATAAAATAGTGGCCATCTTTGACGGTAAGGCAGCTGATAATTATTATCCCATTACACGTTCATTGCAACGTTATGCTGTAGATATCTGCAACCAGCAACAATGGGAAATTCCCTTTACCCAGGTTGTAGTACACAATAGACCGGAACAGGCATAACCAAAACAATCCCGTATATCATCAAAAAACTGGTTTATTTATCTTAGATCGTAGATACGTACAATAATTAAAGGTATAATTATCTCGCAGTTTTTAGAAATCAATATTTTTTAGAAGGTTTTTTATTATGAAATTTACATTAATTTTTGCAGCATTATTAGCATTTGCCTTAGTCGCTTGTGGTGGCCCCTCAGCTCCTGAGAGTCCAGTAAACTCAGAAAATTATGGTACAACACATGAAGGCCAACCTGCTGAAGGTCGTAACGCCCTTCCAGAATAGTCTAACTGAGTTACTAGAGCATGAAGCCCCTGTAGGAATTTTGTATAATTACCTACAGGTGCATTGTAGTATTTATCAAATACTACATACCGCATTACACCCTTATCGCAATAGCACTGCTAAACAAATATAATTTTAGTTATCCGCTGAATTGTCAAATCTTTTCCGCAACAACCCAACACCCATAATCGCCATCGCTATAGATACAAAGGGATTCAGTAAATTTAGTAAAGTATACTGTGCATATTCTAATGTCGGAATACCTAAAGTTGCCGCATAAAATGTTCCTGCCGTAGTCCAAGGAATTAATGCTGTCGTCATAGTTGAACCCTCTTCTACTGAGCGTGACAATATTGCATTATCAATGGCTTTTTCTTCGTAGGCTGTCTTGAATAATTGGCAATTGAGTATGATAGAAATATAAGACTCACCCATTGCCATATTGCTAACAAACCCAGAAGCAATTGTCGTCGCAATTAATGTGCTGATTCGTTTAATACGTGCAATGATATGCACCAGTAAGACACGCAAGAACCCAGCATGATGTAATATGCCCCCCAGGGCTAAAGCTAAAATAGACAATAATAATGTCCAGGCCATACTGTAAACGCCACCGCGCCCAAGTAACGCATCAATATTCTCAATACCAGTATTACCCTCTGTATTCAACCAAAGTGCATTCAGTACATCCGCACCATTTTTATCCTGATAAAAAACAGCTATTAGCATCGCTAATAAAATACTGCATGACATACTGACTTCTGGCGCATAACGCTTCATACTCAAACCAAACATCACGATTAATGGCAATAATGTAATGGCCAGATTTAAGTGAAAAACTCCCGCCAGAGCCGTTTGAATCTCATCAATTTCAGTTTTCGGCAGCGTATTGTCACCATATTGCATGCCCAGAAAAATAAAAATAAACAAAACAATCACAAACGTTGGCACAGTGGTATAGAGCATCGAACCAATATGGCGGTAAAGATTGGTCCCAGCACTCATGGCCGCCAAGTTGGTGGTGTCGGATACTGGCGACAATTTATCACC
>JAOULU010000007.1 GCA_029881855.1 Nitrosomonas sp.
CAGAAGCACTCAAAAAAATTGACAAGATTGACACATGCCCTGATTTAATTTTGCTTGATCTCAATATGCCTGATATGGATGGCATTGAGTTTGTGCGTTATTTAGTAGATCGGCAATATGATGGCAGTCTTATTTTGATCAGTGGCGAAGATGAGCGGATGCTGAAAACTGCTGAGAAATTGGTTCAGGCACATAAAATACACATGCTTGGTTATTTGCATAAGCCTGTTGGTTCTGACAAATTACTTGAAATTATTAGGAAATGGGCGCCATCATCTTTAATAAACGCACAACAATCTAAAAAGAAAATTTACTCTGAGAAAGAAATAGAGTCTGCTATTCTTAATCACGAATTAGTAAACTATTACCAGCCAAAAGTAGTTGTTGCGACGGGTGAAGTAATTAGTGTTGAGACATTGGTACGTTGGCATCACCCAGTAGATGGTTTAGTATTTCCTAACCAGTTTATTGGTGTTGCAGAACAAAATGGTCTGATTAATGACTTAACTTGTCTGGTGCTAACAGATGCTTTGATTCAAGCTAAAATATGGCAGCAGAGTGGGCATGTACTACGTGTAGCGATTAATGTTTCGATGGATAACTTGGCATCCCTGGATTTTCAGGATCTAGTGGTGGATCTTGTAAAACAGAACGGTCTATTACCGCAAGAAATTATACTCGAAGTAACTGAAAGCCAATTAATGGGGGCTGATGCAAGAGTCCCACTTGAAATTCTAACGCGCTTGCGTCTCAAAAGATTTCATTTGTCTATTGATGATTTTGGTACCGGGCATTCATCACTGGCGCAACTACGTGATATTCCTTTTGATGAGCTTAAGATTGATCAGGGCTTTGTTCATCGTGCCTGGACTGATGAGACTTTACGAGCAATATACGATGCCAGTTTATCCGTGGCAAAGCAGTTGGGTATGGAAGTTGTGGCTGAGGGTGTAGAGGACCAGGACGATTGGCGATTATTACGTCAAACAGATTGTGATTTAGCACAAGGAAATTTTATTTCAAAACCAATGTTGCCGGGTGATTTTCCCCGCTGGATAGAGGAGTGGCAGGACAGAGTACGCAACGGATTGATAGCGGATACTGTATAACTTAAAACCTCAATTATCTTTTTCATACAAAGTATCGAGATATTCTTCAACAGCAATAATTTCTGCGTTAAAACGTGGCAATAAATTGGTTAGTGCTTGGCTATCATTGTTTTTTCCCGCTAGTTCTATTTCTGCACACAATTCACCTAATACCAGGGCGCCAACAGAACGTGATGATGATTTGAGTTTATGTGCTATTGAACCCACGGTTGTAAATTGTTTTGCTTGATAGGCGGCATGTAGTTCAGTGGTTGTTTTTTCTGCATCGGTGCGAAACTCATGTAACATTTCTTTGATTGTGACAGGATCGTCTCCAATGAATTCTTCGAGCACATGGATATTCACAGGTATTATTGTGGTATCTGTTTCTGCTGTAGCTTTAGGGATGGCTTTTGTTTCCGAGGTAGGTTTGTTAATGTGTAGATATTTTTCTATGATTGATTGCAACTCTTCGAGTTGCACGGGTTTGCTCAGATAGGCATCCATACCAGTACTCAGGCAATGCTCTCTCTCACCTTTAAGCGCATTAGCTGTCAATGCGATAATTGGTATGTGCTCTTTGTTCGTTTCCTTAGAACGAATATTTCTTGTTAATTCAAAGCCATCCATTTCTGGCATATGTAAGTCTGTCAATAATAAGGCGTATTGACTACTCTGCAAGCGTTTTAATGCTTCACACCCATCATTTGCAATGTCTGCGGTATAGCCAAGTAAGATAAGTTGTTGTTTAATCACTTTTTGGTTTATATCGTTATCTTCAGCGACCAATATGAGGGTACCTTGTTGTATGGCTTCTTTACGTGAAATAGGTACGGGTTCTGGCTTGATTAAGTCTGTTAGAGGTGTTGTTCCCTCACTTATTCCTATTTTTCCAGCGGCTACTGCAACTGCTCGAAGCAAAGATTGGCGGTGCATTACATTGCCATCTAAAGTAATAATATTACTATCTTCAATCCGTACTTGTCGGCGGGCCCCGCGTTTGATAATAATAAAACGAGGTTCAATGTTGGATTGTTGTTTGTCAGGTTTGGTCTCAGTCGTTTGTTTTGTTGAGTCGAGACGATTGCTAAATGCAGTACGCAGTTCTTCAATGGGGGGTGTTTCGTGTCCCGCATCAATCACAACCATCCATTGGCCTGGAGTAAGGTGCTCAATGCATTGTTGGGCTTCAATTAGATCAGAAACGCGTTCAACAGATGCGCCAGCACTTTTTAAATAGATAGCCAAATCATTACTTAACCCATCGTTATCGCCTAATACCAGGCATGATAAATCAGCCAGATCTTCAATCTTACTGTCAATTACTGAAATTACAGGTGAAGGTTTAAAGGGCATTTTTATGGTAAATGTGGAGCCTTGTTGAACTTTGCTTTGTACTGTGATTTTTGCGTCCATTAATTTTGCTAGGTGATGAGAAATAGCTAGCCCAAGCCCGGTTCCTCCATAGCGTCGTGTGGTTGAGGGGTCGCCTTGTGAGAAGGATTTGAATAGATTATCCAGTGTTTCTTTATTCATGCCGATACCGTTATCGGTTATCTGAAAGGTGATAATTATCTGATCAGGGCTGGACTCAGTTAGTAGTACCCTCACGGAAACTTTGCCTTGTTTTTCTTGTTTGCTAGAGAATTTGATTGCGTTATTGATAATATTGATTAACACTTGGCGAATGCGTAGAGGATCCCCTAAAACATTTTGAGGGATTTCCGGATCAATAAACAGGGTTAGCTCTACGTCTTTGTTTGATGCCAGGTGTGCTAGCATGCCGCAGGCGTTTTCTACAACCTGAGCCAATGGCATGGTTGTTTTTTCAATTTCTAGCTTACCTGCTTCAATTTTAGAAAAATCAAGAATGTCTTCGATAATAGCCAGTAAGGCATAGGCGGAGTCTCGTATGAGATTGGCCATACCGATTTGATAACCGCTAAGACTGGTCCGTCTCAGTACATCAATCATGCCAATCACGCCATTCATTGGTGTACGAATTTCGTGACTCATCGCAGCAAGAAAAATAGATTTCGCCTTATTTGCCTGTTCAGCTTCGTTTCTGGCTTGTTCTAGATCCTTCATTATGCGTACATGTTTACGGATATCACGCATTACACCGGTAAAATGTCTTTCTTCGCCAACAAAGTATTCGCTGACCGCGAGATATAATGCAATACGCTCGCCATTTTTACGTACACCTTCAACTTCACGACCGAGACCAATACCATGTGAGCCAGGTAAATAGGGGCGCCCTACATACTCTTGCCCATGCCCGGTAAGACAATAATTTTCCATATAACCGACATGTTTGCTACGATCTGGTTCCGGTACGATGATTGCAATATTTTGCCCAATCATTTCATCATGGCTATAACCAAATAGCTTCTCCATCACCGTATTGGTAGACAGGATTTTGCCTTTTTCGTCTGTAGTTACGACGCAATCGACCATATGTTCAACGACAGAGCGCATTTCTTCTTCCTTAATGGCTAAAGAAGCGTTTGCGTGTTGTAGATCGGTGGTGCGTGCTGCCACCCTATTCTCTAATTCTTGATTGAGGTACAGTAGATTCTTTTCCGCATGCTTGCGTTCTTGATTGCTGGCATTCAGTCGTTCTGTCATGTTGTTAAACGTTTGTGCAAGCTGTTTTATTTCATTCCAACCCACAACCGAAACCCGTTGATGTAGATTGCCCGCAGAGATTTCCAGAGCACTTTGATTCAACTGTTTTAATGGTGTCACAACACGACGGCTAAACAGAATAGCGCCAAAGATTGCTGCGAGTAATGTTAGGCCTAAAATTACCAAACCAACAAAGTGTACTTGGTATACAGAAGCAAATGCTTCATCCACATCAATCTGGACCACCATGCCCCAGTTCATGCGAGGTAAATAGCGCCATGCGGCGACGACTTCCTTGCCACGATAATCTACAGTAAGTGCGCCATTCGAATCTCCGCTTAGGGCGCTTTGTATTGCAGTTGAGAAAGGGGGGGTATTGAGGGGGATCATGCGTTCCAATGCCGCATTAGGGTCATATTTTAAAGGAGCCATTACCAATGCGTTTTCGTCATCTTCAAGGCGTACAACCACTGTCTCCCCGCTATCCCCAAGCCCTACATTATTGGATAACACCGCAAAAACACGCTCACTATAGATTTGTAGCGCTAACACCCCCTTGAGTTTTCCTTCTATAATAACTGGGCTAGCGATGAATGCAGCAATGGCATCATTTGATGGCGCGTAGTGCTCAAAGTCGGAAATGCTGCTTTTTGCATTATCTAGTGCATAACGGGTCACTCTTCCCAATCCCGTGTCGCTATATGGGCCTGTTAATAAGTTGGTTGCAAAATCGGACTCATGGCTTTGTGAATAAACAATTGTGCCTTTAGTGGAGATCAAAAACAGATCGTAATAACCCGCATCTTCAACAAAGCGCCTGAAGTTTTCACGGTAACTGGCATCTAATTGTCGGTATTTGTCTGAATCTACACCATTTTGTTCGAAGATTTTGGGAAACTCACTAATGGCTTTGTGTGTTGTGCTGGAATCACGTAATAAGCTTGCGTCAAGCACGCGTTCCTGTAGATAATTGTCAATCTGCTCAACTTTTTTATCAGCGATAGCAGAAACATTTTGGATGGCTGTTTTTTTTATTTCGGTTTTAAATGTATGCAATAAGCTATTACCGATGACTAATATTGGTAATAAAGATGCCAATGTGAACCAGGCAGCAAAACGTTGTGTCAGTGAAGTGAATCTCATTAATTACTCCTCGCAACAATTGCAACAAAGTATGCAAGCTGATTTATTGGGCTTAGAATTAATCAGTCATTCATAGATAAAACTTGGAATCGGAATAATTTTGCGAATTTCCCGTATATTAAAGTTTGTCATTGCCTTGAGTCAGCTTGCTTGGTTAGGGGGATGTGTCAATATTCCTTACTATGCTCAAGCGGTGGACGGCCATATTGATATTCTACGTCGATCCCAACCGATTAGCACGATTATTGCGGATCCTGATGCCGACCAGAAATTAAAGCGCATTCTTTCCAGAGTGGTTTTGTTGCGTGAATTTGCCAGTCGCGAATTAAAGTTGCCAGATAATAAGAGTTATACAAGCTATGCTGATTTGCAACGCCCTTATGCCGTTTGGAATGTCTTTGCCTCTCCCGAGCTTTCTCTCGAGCTAAAGAAATGGTGTTTTATAAAAGCGGGTTGTGTTAATTATCGTGGTTTCTTTTCGCAGATTGAAGCAGATAATTATGCGGAAGAACTCAGAAACAAAGGCTATGATGTTTTTGTCGGCGGAATTCGTGCGTACTCTACTTTAGGCTGGTTTAATGACCCAATACTCAATACTTTTATTGGTTATTCTGAAATTGAATTGGCAGGTCTTATCTTTCATGAGTTAGCCCACCAGGTTGTCTATGTGCCTGGTGACAGTGTTTTTAACGAATCTTTTGCCACTGTGGTTGAGCATGAAGGGGTTGAGCGTTGGATGAAACATAATGGGTCAATTGCAGAACAGGCAGCATTTAATGCGCGCCAGGAAAGAAAAGCTGTGTTTACTAAATTGGTGCTAAAGCATCGTATGCGGTTACAAGAATTGTTTTCCTCAGACATCAGCGATGTAGAGAAGCGAATAGAGAAATTATGTATTTTTAATGAGTTGCGTTCTGAGTTTGCTCAATTAAAAGCAGATGAGTCTGAGTTTAGTCGTTACGACCAATGGTTTGCGCAAACACTTAATAACGCACGACTAGCAACAATTTCAATCTATACACAATTATTGCCGGAGTTTCAGGCGCTTCTCATACAACAAAACAGAGATATGGGACGGTTCTTTGAAGTTGTCAGTGAAATAAGCAAATTGCCGAAGGAAGATCGGTCTTTTGTATTACAAATGGCTATTGAGAACGGTGTTGATACGGAAGTTTTGTCGGAGGCTGACTTAGAGTTTCAGGATTAAATGCATCGTTTGAAATTTAGCTAATAAACATACTTACGAAGTATTTAACGGTAAAAGTTTTGACTTAAGCGCACATTTGCTCTATTCTTGATTTTTGTGTCAATTATCAAGATTTGTCATGAAACAATCAAATTGGGGTGGGCAACGTAGCGGTGCAGGTAGAAAGCGATCCGCTGAGCCAACAGTAACCGTACGTGTGCCTGCTAGCAGTAAAGAAAGCATTATGCAGTGGGTGCGGCATATAAAGGCTTCGCCCTCTGCACAATTCCCATCCTGGTTGAGACCGGTGCAATTGGCACCTCAATCACCGCCGCAAACCATTCCACGTATGAGTCATTCAGTGCGTGCAGGTTTTCCTTCGCCGGCGGATGATTATGTTGAGAAGCGGATTGACTTAAACGAAGAGCTTATTCAACATCGTGAGGCGACTTTTTTTCTGCGTGTGCGTGGGCATTCTATGGCGGATGCTGGGATTGACGATGGCGACGAATTGATTGTTGACCGTGCCATTACTCCGGAGCATAACCGCATTGTAGTGGCTGCGGTGGATGGTGAATTGACCGTTAAACGTTTTTATCAGCGTGATGGGGTGGTCAAATTATTGGCGGAAAATCCACAGTATCCAGATATCGAATTTAAGAGCGAGCAGGAAATGGTGATATGGGGCGTGGTCACTCGGATAATTAAATCGGTATGAACAGTTTTGCGCTGATTGATGGAAATAATTTTTATGTTTCCTGTGAGCGGGTGTTTAACCCTAGGTTGATAGATAAGCCTGTGGTGGTGTTGTCTAATAATGATGGCTGTGCAGTAGCGCGATCACAGGAGGCCAAAGCATTAGGTGTCAAAATGGCGGTGCCGTGGTTTCAGATGCAAGCGTTGGCTAAGCAACATAATATTATTGCGTTGTCATCCAATTATGCGCTGTATGCTGATATGAGTAACCGCATGATGGCGATATTGAGTCAATATTCTTCGCATCAGGAAATCTATTCAATCGATGAATGTTTTCTAAATCTAAACGGCTTGCATACAGACTTAACAGCCTATGGGCAAACTATTCGACAGCAGGTAAAGCAGTGGATTGGGTTGCCGGTTTGTGTGGGTATTGGGCCAACCAAAACACTGGCCAAGTTGGCTAATTATATCGCCAAGAAACAGTCGCAATGGCAGGGTGTATGTGACTTGGGTCGGTTATCGGAGGCAGCATTGAATAATTTGCTAGCCCAAATTGAGGTAGGAGAAGTATGGGGTGTGGGAAGACGTATTCAGGAAAAACTGGCAGATTTGGGAATCAATACCGTGTTGGCGCTCAAACAAGCGGATGCCACATTTATAGGCCGCTATTTCTCAGTGATAATGCAACGTACTGTGATGGAATTACGCGGCATTTCTTCATTACAACTGGAAAGTATCATACCAGCCAGGCAACAAATTATATGTAGCCGCTCTTTCGGCACGCCAGTGACACAGCTGATTGAGCTTGAACAGGCCATAACCAGTTATATCACTCGGGCGGCAGAAAAATTACGTAGTCAATCATCTTTGTCAGGTGCGATACATGTTTATATTCGTACCAATCCACACCAGAAAAAGGATGCGCAATACAGCCAGGGGATGACCGTAACCCTGATGGAAGCGAGTTGTGATACGTTAAAGCTAGTACAGGCGGGGCTATGGGGGTTAAAACGTATTTATCAGCCAGGTTATCGTTATGTCAAAGCAGGTGTTGTTTTAATGGACCTGGTGCCAGTTGGAATGCATCAGGCGGCATTATTTATGGATAATACAGTGGATGAGAATACAGCACCTTTAATGCAAACAGTGGATTTGATTAATCGTAGGATGGGTAAGGATACCGTTTTTCTGGCAAGTTCTGGCATAGAAAGAAAATGGCCTATGAAGCGGGGGAATAAATCCCCCTGTTATACGACACAATGGAACGAATTGGCGGTGTCGCATTGTTAGTACATAAAATTATCATACATAGGGAGGACCAATTAATCTATTGCTTCATCACGGAAACGTTGCTGAATTTCCAGTATTTTGTCTGTATTTTTCAGCAAGGCTTGAACACAGTCATAATCAAGTTTGGAATTAGACATTTGCCGTAACATGGTGAACGCTTTTTCATTGCTCCAGGACTTTTTGTATGAGCGCGGCGAAGTCAGCGCATCAAACACATCGGCCACCGAACTGATACGCGCCTCAATAGGAATCTCTTCGCCTTTTAGGCCTTTGGGGTAACCACTGCCATCAATTGCTTCATGATGATACTCGGCAATGTTACGTAAAATATTGGTGTGACCAAATGTGCCCAGACTAAAATCCTCAAGTACAGCATCAATAATTTCGCGACCTTTTGATGGGTGTGTTTTCATCACATCAAATTCCGCCTGATCAAGTTTTCCGGGTTTTCGTAAAATGTTATCGGGAATACCGATTTTGCCAACGTCATGCATGGGTGAGAACAGAAAAATATGTTCGATCTGTTCATCAGTAATGTTGTAGCTTGGTGCGAGTTCACGTGCGATGAGGCGGGCATAGTGGGCTGTACGGTCAATATGTGCGCCCGTTTCCAGATCACGGTAATGTGTCATATTACGCGTTGCACGCACAGCGGCTAATAGGGTGCGAATGGCTGTTAACTCATTAATTACCATGAGCGCAATCAGATGACCGTAAATATCAATTTGGCGCAGTGATTTAGGCTTGAATGAATAAGCCTGGAGAGAGTTAAAAAACAAGAACCCAATGAAGGTATCGCTCTGATAGAGCGGCATGGTGTAGCTGGCTTTATAGCCTTTAGCAGTAATGCGTTGGGTATGCTCATGGGTGCCTTTGGAGAAGATTTTTAAATCTTGAACTAAGCGCGGGCGGCGATGTTTAATAATGGCCTGTAGTGAGGGTGCATTACTGAGGGGTGTCTCATAAGTGGACACTGGGCTATCGTTACCCTCGGTGCTATGGGTGTATGTTTTTAGGGTCTCGGTCTTCTCATCAAATAATGCAATAGATAAGCGGTCGATGAAAGGAAAATCCTGACGAATAATTTGATGTAAAAAACGCAGTTTCTCGGTTAGCGGTAAATTTCCATGCAATTTAGCCAGTGTATCTTGATGTGTAAATAGATCTTCTTCGTGTGACATAAAATTCCTTCTGGCAAAAAACAAGCGTTATTAATAATCATGCTTGCATTGCCAGTGTTAATCGTAATTGAGTGGCAGCATAACAGCCAAAAGTAGTTATTAACAATTATTTCTAATAATTATTTTTTATTACTATAAGCAAATGTTTTTACAAACAATTATGCAGATCATCTTAGATGAGTTTATCGTCGTAGACAATAGTGTGACAAATTGCCGCGTGACAATTTGTCACATTCCAAAATGAAACTATCCACTCTACAATGCAGTTAACCATATTCATTCAGATTAAAAAATAAAGATCTGATCATATATCAATAACAAATTGTTTTAGTGATAAAAAGGAGGATGTGTGGCGTATAAATTTATTTAATAAGGCAATAAAGAATACGCTGACATAGCAGCCTATGAAGATACCAAAAAGATTGGAACCGTTGGTTGAAGAAGGACTGATCGATAATGTGATTTGCCAAATGAAAAGTGGCAAAGAAGCAATCGTTTATACGGTACGCTGTGGAGACAGTATTCGCTGTGCTAAGGTGTATAAAGAGAGTAACAAACGAAATTTTCACCGAAGTAACAGCTATACAGAAGGCCGTAAAGTAAAAAATAGTCGTCGGGTCAGAGCAATTGAAAAGGGCAGCCACTATGGGTGCAATGCACGGGAAGAAGCATGGCAAAGTACAGAAACTGACATGTTATGCCACCTTGGCTCGGCTGGTGTTCGAGTACCAAAATTTTACAATTTTTTTGCGGGTGTTTTGTTGATGGAATTAATCACTGATGCCAAGGGCAATGTGGCGCCACGATTGTGTGATGTGAAGCTAACGGCAAAGCAGGCAATTGAGTATCATTGTAATTTAATCAAGCAGATTGTTCAGATGCTGTGTGCGGGCATTATTCACGGTGATTTATCACAATATAATGTATTGGCGGGTGGCCAAGGTCCGGTGATTATTGATTTACCCCAAGCGGTCAATGCGGCAGGTAATCATCAAGCAGGTCAAATACTCAAGCGTGATATTAGCAATCTAACCACTTATTTCAGTCGCTTTGCGCCTAAGTTGGCGCAGACAGATTTTGCCACAGAAATTTGGTCGCTTTATCAAAGCGGGAAACTGAATCAAGCCGTTAATTTAACCGGTCAAGCTAAACAACATAAGAAACCGATTAATATGCGTAGTCTCCTACAAATTATTGATGCAGTGCTCAAGAAAGAGGCTGCGTGGCAACGGTACAAACAGGAAAGATGGACAAGCCCTTATTCTAGGTGCTGATCCAGAGATGCCATCTTAAACAACCAGGATTTATAGGTAGAAACAGCTTAATGACTTCCCGCAGTTGAATAAAATGCGGGCTAGAATCATATAAAATGCAGAATACAGTATGATCTTGCTGGGCCTTCTGTTACAATTCGCATCGCGGGGTGGAGCAGTCTGGCAGCTCGTCGGGCTCATAACCCGAAGGTCGTAGGTTCAAATCCTGCCCCCGCAACCAGTTTATCCTGCCTCATAATCATGGGGTTATGAGGATTGCCAAGAAGCCTTCATTTACGGGGCTTTTCATCATTCTCGTCGACCATCTTATTCTTGCCTGACAAATTAACTTCCGTAGAAGATTCGCCAACACAAGAATCATCCTGCCAACCAGTTTTTTGATCACCTGATTCGGTCAATATTCCAGCTAGATCGCCGTGCAAATCAATGGCGTATTCTTTGCCACACGTTTTGGGTGTGAGCACAATCATTTTCAATGAGTCCTCTGAGCAGTCCTGTGGCTTCTGAGCTGGTTCCTTCTCGGTTAAGTGACTCTCGCGCAGTGAATTCAAGGTATTGGGCCTTCATGCACCATCAGAAGGTGTGGCCGTTCAATCACCATTTATAATGTTCCAGGCCCGTCTGTCGCTTAAATGTTATATGCGCTGAATATTATTCAGCTTCTCTAGTCCACGCTTCTGCTTCATCACGTTCACTGATATCAAAGTATCGAACTTTGGCTAACGTAAAAACCTTACAGAAATAGGCCAGGCCTTTTTCCCAAGTTTTATCGCCAACAAGTGCTAAACGTTCGATATCATTGAAATGTCGCACGCCGAACTTGGTATCTTCCCAGGCGGCTCCTGCCGTCCAGCCATGAAAATCGATTAGCTCCACAAGCATATTGACCTTGCCATATTGTTCAATCTGCTGGTCAATCTCCGGGACGAACATGTCGTAATCTTCTTTTTCCAGCTTGCCTGTAATAGTAAGGTGAATAAATTTTCCCTCTTCTACAAGCTCAATGCCTTTAAATGTTATGGTCATTACTATTTCCCTTTTATCGTTGCGTTAATCAGGTTGCAGTCTTATCCATTTCAGAGTAGAAGGTAGCATATTAAACAACAACCATCTTGGCCTGTTGGACGAAAATATAAAAGTTTGTTTTATAATTTATAAAAAGGGCATATTCGATTATGTTTTACAGATAATTTTCAATTAGTTATCTTAGGGTTTTGATGTTTCTCACCTGCTGTTATATATAATAATCCACCATATAAATCTTCAAATGTGACATTCTGAAATAATCTGGATATGATTTCTGAGGTGTCATTCTCAAAATACGATTCTGTCAAACCATAGGGACTAGAGAGTTTTACAAAAAGCTTAAATAAAAAAGACGGCCATTTTTGCGGCCGCTTTCCGTCGACAATGACAATTTTTCCATTGTTGGCGAGAGCTTTATGTATTTTTTCGAGGACTTCTGTACGCTTTCCCAGATAACCAAATACGCCTGTAGATATTAAGCCATTTATTTCAGTAGGAAATTTAAACTCTTCAATATCAGAATGGATTAATTCTACATTTGACCAGCCCGCCGATTTCACTCTCTCTTCAGCTATAGATAACATTTCAGTACTAATATCAATGCCGATTAATTTGCCATTCGGCCCAATCTTTTCCATTAACAATGGAAAACATAGCCCTGTACCACATCCAAGATCTATAACGAAGTCACCCTCATTAAGGTTTAGATATTCAACTGCTTTTTTTCGGTATTCATCAATTCTCAGCCCCATTAATGGGTAAAAAACTTTTACCGCAAAATCATAGTACTTCGCATTCTTTTGATATGCATTCTCAACTCTTTGCTTAGATTTTTCCAAATGTGGTTTCATGAGCGCCTTTTTCATATGAAGATTCCATTCTTTAGATTTCATACTACATCTTAATATTTTGTAAGCAATTGTTTGTAAATATTTCTTTGTTTTTGTTAGGCGTTGTGTGGACATGGTGTATGTTTCTTCCCTATAGACCGGCGACGCCTCAACACAATAGGTTATTTGGCTGGTTGAATATTAGATGAAATTTGTTCGCAACCATTCTTCTAGTTTTCTTGTGGCGATGACGTCATCACGGTTATAGCCAAGTATGTCTGTTTTTAGCTGCTGCTTTTCTTGTGGGTTTGTTTCGGTCAGGAAGCGGTTGAATTGTACAACGGACCATTGTGCGCTGGATGTTTCGTTTTCCCATTGAAAGTTGACCAGACTAGGGTGTTTGCAAATATCTTTCAAGCCGTAGCCTTGTAATGGGAGTACTAGGTTGTCGAGTACAGGTTTTTGCATGTCAAAGAGGGGGCTGTTATTTCCGAGCAGCCATAAAACGGTGGGATGGTTTTGCATATTGTAGCGTTCGGCGTATTTCTTGATGGTGGCTTTTTCGTGGTTAGAATAATGGGCCAGCACTAAAGGGGAGTATTGTGTGCGATAGGCATCTATTTTGTCTAGGAACCCGAGCCAACCATCGTAGTCTTGCGTTTCATCATCTGTCCATACAGATTCAAAGTTTTCTTTGTGATAAGGCGGCGCAAGAAATCCCCAAAGATAAACATGCCGTTCGCGGGTTGGGGTGAGCGGGTTGTCCTCGATATCAAAGTGAATCCAAGTGCCTTCGGGCAATGTTACTTTATTGAGTTGAGATATTTCACCTGTTAGGAACGATTTAGCTTGGAGAATGGCGCGGTGTTTTCTTTTGGGGTCTTTTAGATAAGGTACGTCGGGTATCGCTGCAATCTCGCTGTTGGCAAGTTGAGTGATGGTGGTAATGCCTGCCACTGCTAAATGATTGGCTGCATTGCCATGCACACCATAAAGTAAGGATAGGTCTTCTTTGGCATCAAAGTCTGGTCGGCAATGACTATAATAGGGGCAAATGCGGCATTTACTATGGCTATAGCGGACATTTGGTTGTTCTGGCATGGTGAGTAATTCTTTCATGCGCAATATAAAGTTTTCGGCTACTGGATTGATTTCATCGCCAAGTGTCACTTTTCTGCCATCACCTAGAAAGATAATGGCCGGTAAATTGTTGGCCAGTAGGCGACGATAAAATCCGAGTTGTATTTGGATGCTTTTTTTGTGCTCACTTTGAGAAAGCTTGGCATCGGCAGGTTGGTATTGGCCGCTTTCATGACGGATCAAGAAATCTGGGAAACCAATCAAGCCTGCTTCTTCATCCAGTAGTTGTGCCTGGTAAATAACAGCAACGCCTTGTGACATCAATGCGTGGGTATGGGTTACAGAATGGGCTTTATGCACATTGTGCTCAGTCTGTAACATAGCCAAAATGGCGGCTTCATGTTCTAAACCGGCATCGAATAGCAACTGATTAAATGGATCGATTTCAACTGTGCTGGATTGGTGTTTGTCGAGCCATGCTCGTCGGACACATGAAACCCATGTGGAAGCATCGCTGGGTTTGATGAGAATTTTAGGTTTGTTGGGCACAATGATTTGTTGCGGTTTGGGTTGATACGCAACATACGCTATTTAGATAACAAATGAAATGGTATGGCGGTGGATTAATGGCAGGTTAGGCTATTTTAGCCATAAGTGTCTTCCTGAAATAGTTTTTGTATTGATTCGACTTCTTCACGATTTTCAATCAATGCGTTAACGCAGTCAACATCTAGCTTCTCACCTGCGAGTTGTTTCAACATGTCAAATGCTTCGTCATTGCTCCAGGCTTTTTTATAGGGGCGGGTAGATGTCAGTGCATCAAAAACATCAGCTACGGCGACAATACGCGCTTCTAACGGAATTTCCTCACTGGCTTTGCCAGAAGGATAACCGCTGCCGTTAACTGCTTCATGATGGAATTCTGCAATATTTCTTAAAATATTGATTTTTTCTATGCTATCAAGCCCAAAATTGGAAAGCATATCATCAATCATTTCCCTGCCCTTTTTTGCATGGGTATTCATAATTGATCTTTCTTTATCATCAAGTGGGCCTGGTTTGAGCAAGATGCTGTCAGGTATGGCGATCTTGCCAATATCATGGAGTGGGGAAAACATGAAAATATGCTCGATATATTCATCATCCAGATTATATTTGTCAGCCAAAGCTTGCGCAATAATACGGCTATAACGTGACATACGGTCAAGGTGACTACCGGTTTCCGGGTCACGTAGATGTGTAATATCGCCAGTTGTTTTTAAGGCGGCACCTAAAACCTTCATGGATGTCAGTTCATTAATGACCATCAATGACACCAGGTGTCCAAAAACATCAAGGTCACTTAATACTTTCTCGGTGAAAACATCA
>JAOULU010000200.1 GCA_029881855.1 Nitrosomonas sp.
CCATCCGTCATATTGGTATCTTCTGAACGAAGGCCGTCATCTTTATTGTCCTGCTTCAATTCGGCATTCGTACTTAATTCACGTGCTTCGTTTCCTACATCAGTTAGCAACGTTTCGAACTGCTTCTGATCTAGACGCAATACAACACCAAAACGATCCAGCAGTGCTTCACTCAAATTATTATCTGCCGACTGATCAATTTGTAAAGCGAGTTCAGCGGATGATTCACTAAATTCAGCAACTTGTTGCATCCATTCCTCACGGTTCTTAGGTGGCTTTAATGCCTTGGATGGTAAAAGCTTCATGGCATTAGTAATAGTAGCGGGAATACGCCATTCACGCATTGCAATTGCCGTCAATGTGTCAAAACTACAACCAATTGTCTCAAGCGAGGCCTGTGCTTTTGTATGCGTGCCATTCTTAACGAGAGCCATGGTTCTTTTATAAAGATTCACATCAAAAGCCGCTACTAATAAGCGCCCCATATTTTTGAATAGCGAAATAATGGCAACCTCTTCCGCATCCGGTATTGAACTGCGCTTTGCCAATTTACGACCTATTAGGCTTGCAGATAAAGCAAGCGCTAATTCATAGCGTACATATTTTGCATGGCTCTTTGGCATGCCATCAACCAATATCATCGCTAAGGCACAAGCCTTAATCGTATCTAACCCAAGTAATTGAATTGCCCTAGAAACACTTGTAACAACATGGTTAGAGGATGAACGAAAAGTTGCTGAATTAGATAAATGAAGGACTTTCTGGGTCAGTGCAACATCGGACAGTATTAAATTCGCTAATTGCTGTGTTGGCTCATTCACCGATAGTGATATCTGCACAACATTAGATATGGAAGTGCCTAACGTCGGAAGATCTGGATTATCACAAATCATGTTAATCAATTGATCTTTGATTGATGTTGTGTCATCTTCATTTGCAGAAGTGTCACATACTCGTTGCCGAAGCCTGGTTTTTTTAAATTCCATTATCTTGATTTGTGTTGATTTAAAAGAAAAAATATGTACCTTTGTGTGCGTTTTACAAATTTTTATTGGCAGATTACACAAACCAAAACTTATAACCACATTTACTTCTTAACGTCATTTAGTATAAATAATTAACAAAAATTTGATTCCCATATTAGAACCATAAAAGCATTCTTATCAAAATCTATTTTTGCGAATCCTCTTTTATTTATCTCTTTTAAATAATTGGATTTACAAGATCAAATTGGCATTATGCGGTATCCTCCCATTCAAAATAATCTTACCTAGATCAAATGAAAGCAAAAGCAAACCAGCACACACCCATGATGCAACAATATTTATGTCTTAAAGCACAACATCCTGACACGATGATGTTTTACAGAATGGGAGATTTCTACGAATTATTTTTTGATGATGCAGAAAAAGCCGCTAAACTTCTTGGAATTACTTTGACACAGCGTGGCTCTTCTGCTGGAGAACCCATAAAAATGGCTGGTGTGCCCTATCACGCAGCCGAACAATATTTGGCAAAACTAGTCAAACTGGGTGAATCGATAGTAATTTGCGAACAGGTAGGCGACCCGGCAACCAGTAAAGGGCCCGTTGCACGTGCAGTAACTCGTATTATTACCCCTGGCACTTTAACAGATGCTGCATTACTGGAAGATAAACGTGATTGTATTTTGTTGGCTTTATTTATTCAAGAGTCAACACTAGGACTGGCCTGGTTAAATCTAGCAGCAGGACAATTACGTGTCATGGAAACAACACAGGATAATCTGACCAGTGAACTGGAACGGCTACGACCCGCAGAAATTCTTCTACCAGAAGCCGTTACTATCGCAAGTCTTAATGGTCACCGTATACTAAAACATTTACCCCTATGGCAGTTTGATATGGATAGCGCGGTCAGTAAACTTACTCGGCTATTTGAAACACATGACCTATCCGGTTTTGGCTGCGCAGATTTGTCTTCAGCATTATGTGCTGCCGGTGCATTACTAGAATACACCCGCCTTACACAAGGTACAGCATCTATCCATATCACATCATTACAAGCTGAACGTGACAGTGCTTATGTCCGCATGGATGCTGCTACCCGCCACAATCTGGAAATCTCTGAAACCATACGCGGTGAACGAACACCCACACTATTATCATTACTAGATACCTGTGCAACCCATATGGGCAGCCGCCTACTACAATATTGGTTGCACCATCCGTTACGTAGTCATCAGGAAATACAAAAAAGGCTAGATAGTGTTTCTGCGCTACTTGGCAATAATGTGCAAAATAGTTATGTCAACGCACATGACAGCCTAAAACCTATCGCTGATATAGAAAGAATTTCATCTCGTATCGCATTAAAAACTGCTCGGCCTCGTGATTTATCCGGCCTCCGCGACAGCCTAAAACAATTGCCAGAGGTTATCCGTGCTGTTGCAAACTGCGCCAGCGAGAAAATCAAGCAGCTAGCGCTAGCCATACAACCAGAACCCGCATTAATAGATTTATTACAAAAATCTTTACTTGAAGAACCTGGTGTGGTGCTACGCGAAGGTAATGTTATTGCGGATGGGTTTGACGCTGAGTTAGATGAATCGCGCGCACTGCAAAAAAATTGTGGCGCGTTTCTATTGCAGTTTGAAGCACACGAAAAAGAACGCACGGGCATTCACAATCTTAAAGTGGAATATAACCGGGTACATGGTTTTTATATTGAAATAACCCATACACACAGCGACAAAATTCCTGAAGATTATCGTCGTAAACAAACACTCAAGAATGCTGAACGATATATCACACCTGAATTAAAAACTTTTGAAGATAAAGCATTAGCAGCAAAGGACCGTGGTTTGGCGCGAGAAAAATACTTATATGACAAATTATTAGACAGCTTAGTGAAATATATTCACTCATTACAAAAAATAGCTGTTAGCGTGGCAGAAATAGATGTTTTATGTGCCTTTGCAGAAAGAGCAAACACGCTTGACCTTACTGCTCCAACTTTATCTAGTGACACGATCATTAAAATCGACTCAGGTCGCCACCCTGTGGTTGAAGGTCAAGTAGAGAACTTTATCGCTAATGATGTTCGGCTAGGCGACTATCACCCTGATAAACGCCAAATGCTCATTATTACTGGCCCTAATATGGGCGGGAAATCCACCTTCATGCGACAAGTCGCACTCATTGCGTTGCTTGCACATTGCGGTAGCTTTGTCCCCGCAGAAAGTGTGCAAATCGGCACATTGGATCAGATATTTACCCGTATTGGCGCATCAGATGACCTTGCTGGAGGTCGTTCAACATTCATGGTAGAAATGACTGAAACAGCCAATATATTACACAACGCAACCGCGCAAAGCTTGGTGCTCATGGACGAAGTCGGGCGGGGCACATCCACTTTTGATGGATTGGCTTTAGCTTTTGCAATTGCACGACACCTAGCCATAAAAAACCAAAGTTACACACTGTTTGCAACGCATTATTTTGAATTAACAAGACTAGCTGAAGAATTCCAACAAATCCACAATGTGCATCTAGATGCGGTGGAATACAAAAATCGTATTGTGTTCTTGCATAAGGTCGCTGAAGGACCTGCTAGCCAAAGTTACGGTCTACAAGTTGCTGCTCTAGCTGGCGTCCCTGAAAATGTCATCAAGATAGCTAGAGAAAATTTGGTCAGATTAGAGCAAAATAGTATGGAGAAAAAAACACAATTAGATCTATTTACCAACATACCTGAAGCAAGCAAAGATAAAACTC
>JAOULU010000201.1 GCA_029881855.1 Nitrosomonas sp.
CTGTATTTTTAGCCAAGAGTTTTTTGGATTCGTTCAAGTGCCGTATCTAAGTTTTGCATAGAAGTAGCAAAAGATAGGCGCATATAACCTTCACTTCCAAATGCTGATCCTGGAACAACGGCAACACCTGCATGTTCCAGGAGGTATTCACTAAAAGCAATATCAGTGTGAGTATTTAGCAATTTCTTTTGGTGTAAATTTTCTATTGCTTTTCGTGCATCAGCGAAAGTATAGAATGCACCATCAGAAGCAAGAGCCTTAATTCCGTAGCATTTATTCAGTTGGTCTACAATGAAAATTCCCCGTTCTTTAAATGCTGTCAGCATAGGATTAATGCAAGATTGATCACCATTAAGCGCAGCTTCTGCCGCTGCTTGAGAAATTGAGCTAGGGTTAGAGGTACTCTGTGACTGTATGTTTTCCATCGCTGTAATAATATGTGATGGCCCGCCACAATAGCCGATTCTCCATCCAGTCATTGAATAAGCTTTAGATACCCCATTTAACACAACTGTTTGTGGGTACAAGTCTGGGCAGGCATTCAAGATATTTGTAAATTGGTTGCTAGATAATAGAATATGTTCATACATATCATCTGTGGCAATGATAATTTGTGGGTTTCTGAGTAATACTTCACCCAATGCCTTGAGTTCTTCCAAAGAATAAACAGCACCCGATGGGTTACTGGGACTGTTTATTACAAACATTCTAGTTTTCGGTGTAATCGCAGCTTCAAGTTGCGCTGCCGTAATTTTGAAATTTTGTTCAATACCTGCGTTAATGAAAACAGGTTGTCCTTCAGCAATTAAAACGATATCAGGATATGAAACCCAATAAGGTGCAGGAATAATTACTTCATCTCCAGGATTAATTACCGACAAAACCAAGTTGAAGAAGCTTTGTTTACCGCCACATGAGACTAATATTTGTTTAGCATCATAATCAAAATTATTTTCACGTTTAAATTTTGTGATAATTGCATGTTTTAAACTGGGCGTCCCACCGACGGGTGTGTATTTTGTTAGACCTTGATTAATTGCCGTAATTGCAGCATCTTTTATATGCTGGGGAGTATCGAAATCAGGTTCTCCTGCACCCAAACCGATAATATCTTTTCCTTCGGCTTTAAGTTTTGCTGCACGGGCTGTTACAGCAAGGGTGGGAGAGGGTTTAATAGTCTGAACGCGGTTAGAGAGATCCACAACAATTCCTCAAGCTAATATAAAGTAGGTCTGCATGTTAAAATGGCTTTGAAAAACAATTTAATGTCGGAATTATACCTGTGATCGTAACCTTCCCCAATAGCCCGTACAAATTACATCAGTCATTTGAGCCGGCTGGTGATCAACCTGAAGCGATTAAAAGTTTAATTGAAGGTATTCATGATGGTTTGGCGTTCCAAACTTTGCTAGGAGTAACTGGCTCAGGAAAAACTTTCACTATGGCAAATGTAATTGCACGCTTGGGACGCCCTGCAATTTTATTGGCCCCGAACAAGACATTGGCAGCACAACTTTATGCTGAGATGCGGGAATTCTTTCCAGAAAATGCAATTGAGTATTTTGTTTCATACTATGACTATTATCAGCCGGAAGCTTATGTCCCATCACGTGACCTTTTTATAGAAAAAGATTCTAGTATTAATGAGCATATTGAACAAATGCGCTTATCTGCAACAAAATCTTTACTTGAGCGGGATGATGTCATTATTGTTGCTTCAGTGTCGTGTATCTATGGTATCGGTGACCCAGTTGATTATCATGGGATGATCCTACATTTGCGTACAAATGAAAGGGCTTCGCAGCGCGAAATAATTAAACGCCTGACAGAAATGCAATATGAGCGAAATGAAGTAGAGTTTACGCGTGGAACGTTTCGTGTCAGGGGAGATGTGCTAGATATCTTTCCGGCAGAGAGTCCTGAAGCGGCTGTGCGTATATCGTTGTTTGATGACGAAGTAGAAAGCATATCGTTGTTTGATCCGCTGACAGGACGTGTACTTCAGAAATTATCACGTTTTACCGTTTACCCGTCCAGTCATTATGTCACGCCCAGAAGTACGACTTTACGTGCGATAGAAACCATTAAGGCAGAGTTAAGTGATCGTCTTGAATACTATTATAAAGAGCAGCGGTTAGTCGAAGCGCAGCGCATTGAACAGCGAACACGTTTTGATCTTGAAATGCTGAACGAATTGGGTTTTTGCAAAGGTATCGAGAATTATTCACGTCATCTTTCTGGAAAAAGTCCAGGTGAGCCGCCGCCAACACTAATTGACTATTTGCCTAAAAATGCATTGTTGTTTATTGATGAAAGTCATGTGACAGTATCGCAAGTTGGTGGCATGTATAAAGGGGACCGTTCACGTAAAGAAAACTTAGTTAATTATGGGTTTCGTTTACCTTCAGCATTAGATAATCGGCCATTAAAATTTGATGAATTTGAAAGATTGATGCCGCAAACTGTGTTTGTATCCGCAACACCAGCCATCTATGAGCAGACACATAGTGGCCAGGTGGTTGAACAGGTTGTGCGACCAACTGGTTTAGTTGATCCAGAAATTGAAGTGCGTCCAGTCACGACACAAGTGGATGACTTGATGTCTGAAATTAATTTACGTACGGCAAAGAATGAACGTGTATTGGTCACAACGCTGACAAAGCGGATGTCAGAGGATCTGACAGATTATTTTTCCGATCATCATATCAAAGTTCGTTATCTGCATTCTGATATTGATACGGTTGAACGCGTTGAGATTATTCGCGACTTACGGTTAGGTCAGTTCGATGTTCTGGTGGGCATTAATCTGCTACGTGAGGGGCTAGATATTCCAGAAGTATCGTTAGTAGCTATACTTGATGCGGACAAAGAAGGGTTTTTACGTTCAGAAAGATCATTAATTCAGACGATTGGTAGAGCTGCGCGTCATATCAATGGTACGGCTATTCTTTATGCAGACAAAATCACAAAATCGATGCGCTTTGCTATTGATGAGACAAAGCGTCGACGTGATAAGCAGATGTTGTTTAACCAGAAAAATAATATAACGCCACGTTCAGTACATAAACGGATCAAAGATCTTATTGATGGTGTTTATAATTATGAGTCTGCGCAAAAGAACAAGAAAGCAGCTCAAGAGCAGGCGCGTTATAACGCGATGAATGAAACCCAGCTAAGCAAGGAAATTCAGCGTATAGAAAAGAAAATGTTCGGTGCTGCCAAGAACCTGGAATTTGAACAGGCTGCACAGTACCGAGATGAGTTAAAAAATCTTAAGAATAAATTGCTAATTGGGTTTGTAGAATAGAAAAATTATTTCTTGATCTGTGTAGAAGAAACAAAAATAATTCTGTTGAATGTCCGATTCAAAGATTTGCTCAAGAAATTCTCCATGGCCATGCTTTCTACAAAGCGAATATGGTCACCTTTGTTGACTTGTGTTGTTGGCGCGGCAATCCAAAAAAGCCTGCCATCATTTTCTAATTCCATATAAGTGTAGCCCGTTGTATCAATAATGGAGACAACTTTACCTTCATTATTGGGTAATTTACCATTGGACGCCGCTGGATTATTGGCCTCATGATGCGTTGCCATAACATGCAATGGGCTAAGCAGTAAGTATCCTATTAAGGTTAAAGTGAGGAAAGAGAAAAGAGAGATTTTCATTAGTGCTCCATAGTTCAAAATTTTAATTAGCAGTATGATACACCGCTGGTTATATTAGTTCCAAGGGGAATGTCATTTTATG